>NZ_JBHUXV010000115.1:0-28642 GCF_042669125.1 Streptomyces sp. NPDC057253
GGCTTCCCGGTCACCTTAACCGGGTCCCCCCGCTGCAGTTTTGGGCGACATTTCGGGTTATCGGACGATCGGCCCCTGGCTCAAAAACGCCCCATCGCGCCCGTCAGTGAGATCTCGATGACCACCCGCAAGGGGTTCGGTGCCGGGGTCCGCTCATAGCGCTCGGCGTAGCGCCGCACCGCCTCCGCGATGCGCTCCGGGTCCGTGCTGACCCGCGCCCTGCCCTCCAGCGTGGCCCACCGCGGCCCCGCCACCTGGCACACCGCCACCGCCGCCCCGTCCTCGCCGGCCGCCAGCACGTGCCGTACCTTCGCGCTCGTCCGGCTCGCGATCACCCGAGCCAGACGGGCCTCCGGGTCGTATGTCACCCCGACGGGCACCAGGTGCGGGGTGCCGTCCGGGCGGGGGGTGGTCAGTGTGCACAGATGCCGTTCCCGCCAGAAGCTGAGGTACGACGGGTCCGGGGCACCCGGATCCTGGGCGTAGGAGGTCATGCCGGGACGCTAGTCCCCGATTCCTCCCGAGGACTGCCTTGAGTGGAATAGACTCAACTTTATGTACGCTGACTGAGTCAGTGCAGGAGTCGCAGGAGCTGACACCGAGGAGGAGTACGGACACGTGGATGCCGAGCTGACCAACCGGAGCCGGGACGCCATCAACGCGGCCAGCAACCGGGCCGTGACCGAGGGACACCCGGACCTCACCCCCGCCCACCTGCTCCTCGCTCTGCTCCAGGGGCAGGACAACGAGAACATCGTCGATCTGCTGGCCGCCGTCGACGCCGACCAGGCCGCCGTGCGGGCCGGGGCCGAGAAGGTGCTCGGCTCGCTGCCCAGCGTGACCGGGTCCACCGTCGCGCCCCCGCAGCCCAACCGCGACCTGCTCTCCGTCATCGCCGACGCGCAGGCCCGTGCCAAGGACCTCGGTGACGAGTTCCTCTCCACCGAGCACCTGCTCATCGGTATCGCCGCCAAGGGCGGACCGGCCGCCGAGGTGCTGAACCAGCAGGGCGCCACCCAGAAGAAGCTGGTCGACGCCTTCCAGAAAGCCCGGGGAGGGCGCCGCGTGACCACCGCCGATCCCGAGGGCCAGTACAAGGCCCTGGAGAAGTTCGGAACCGACTTCACCGCCGCCGCGCGGGACGGCAAGCTCGACCCCGTCATCGGCCGCGACCAGGAGATCCGCCGGGTCGTGCAGGTGCTGTCCCGCCGTACGAAGAACAACCCCGTCCTCATCGGCGAGCCCGGCGTCGGCAAGACCGCCGTCGTCGAGGGCCTTGCCCAGCGGATCGTCAAGGGGGACGTGCCCGAGTCGCTCAAGGACAAGCGGCTCGTCGCACTCGACCTCGGGGCCATGGTCGCCGGGGCCAAGTACCGGGGTGAGTTCGAGGAGCGGCTGAAGACCGTGCTCGCGGAGATCAAGGACTCCGACGGGCAGATCATCACCTTCATCGACGAGCTGCACACCGTCGTGGGCGCGGGCGCCGGCGGCGACTCCGCCATGGACGCCGGCAACATGCTCAAGCCGATGCTGGCTCGCGGTGAGCTGCGCATGGTCGGCGCGACGACCCTCGACGAGTACCGGGAGCGGATCGAGAAGGACCCCGCCCTGGAGCGCCGCTTCCAGCAGGTGCTGGTCGCCGAGCCCACCGTCGAGGACACCATCGCCATCCTGCGCGGGCTCAAGGGCCGCTACGAGGCCCACCACAAGGTCCAGATCGCCGACAGCGCGCTGGTCGCCGCCGCGACCCTCTCCGACCGGTACATCACCTCCCGCTTCCTGCCCGACAAGGCCATCGACCTCGTCGACGAGGCGGCCTCCCGGCTGCGGATGGAGATCGACTCCTCGCCTGTCGAGATCGACGAACTCCACCGCGGGGTCGACCGGTTGAAGATGGAGGAGCTCGCGCTGGAGAAGGAGACCGACCCGGCCTCCCGCGAGCGCCTGGAGCGGCTGCGCCGCGACCTCGCCGACAAGGAGGAGGAGCTGCGGGGCCTGACCGCCCGCTGGGAGAAGGAGAAGCAGTCCCTCAACCGCGTCGGTGAACTCAAGGAGAAGCTGGACGAGTTGCGCGGTCAGGCCGAACGCGCTCAGCGCGACGGCGACTTCGACACCGCCAGCAAGCTGCTGTACGGCGAGATCCCCACCCTGGAAAGGGACTTGGAGGCCGCCTCGGAGGCCGAGGAGGAGGCCGCCAAGGACACCATGGTCAAGGAGGAGGTCGGCTCCGACGACATCGCGGACACCGTCGCCGCTTGGACCGGCATCCCGGCCGGCCGCCTCCTGGAGGGCGAGACCCAGAAACTCCTGCGCATGGAGGAGGAGTTGGGCAAGCGGCTCATCGGCCAGAGCGAGGCCGTGCAGGCCGTCGCCGACGCCGTACGGCGCACCCGCGCCGGCATCGCCGACCCCGACCGGCCCACCGGCTCCTTCCTCTTCCTCGGCCCGACCGGTGTCGGCAAGACCGAACTCGCCAAGGCGCTCGCCGACTTCCTCTTCGACGACGAGCGGGCGATGGTCCGCATCGACATGTCGGAGTACGGCGAGAAGCACAGCGTGGCCCGGCTGGTCGGCGCGCCTCCCGGCTACGTCGGCTACGAGGAGGGCGGCCAGTTGACGGAGGCCGTGCGCAGGCGGCCGTACAGCGTGGTGCTGTTGGACGAGGTGGAGAAGGCGCACCCCGAGGTCTTCGACGTGCTGCTCCAGGTGCTGGACGACGGGCGGCTGACGGACGGTCAGGGCCGTACGGTCGACTTCCGCAACGCGATCCTGGTGCTGACGTCCAACCTGGGCAGCCAGTTCCTCGTCGACCCGATCACCAGCGAGGCGGAGAAGAAGGAGCAGGTCCTGGAGGTCGTGCGGGCCTCCTTCAAGCCGGAGTTCCTCAACCGGCTCGACGACCTGGTCGTCTTCTCGGCGCTGACCAAGGACGAGCTCGGGCGGATCGCGCGGCTCCAGATCGACCGGCTCGCCAAGCGGCTGGCCGAGCGGCGGCTCACCCTGGAGGTCACCGACGAGGCCCTGGCCTGGCTCGCCGACGAGGGCAACGACCCGGCGTACGGCGCCCGGCCGCTGCGCCGGCTCGTCCAGACCGCGATCGGCGACCGCCTCGCCAAGGAGATCCTGTCCGGCGAGGTCAAGGACGGCGACACGGTCCGGGTGGACGCGTTCGGGGACGGCCTGATCGTGGGTCCGGCCACCGGCAAGACACTCTGAGCGATCCGGGGGCCCCTTCCCGTGGGGCCCCCGCCGTGTCTCACGGGGTGAACGCCTTGTACCGCACCTCGGACCACCTGCGGCTGTCGTGGGTGATCTCGATCTGTACGGAGACCCGCCGCCCCGCGACCCGGTCCGCGCTCAGGCACGCGTCGACCCGGGCGTCGCCGCACTGCGTGGTCCGCAGCTCCGGCCCCTCGGGGAAGCCGGCCGCCACCCAGGCGTCGATCTCGGCGCGCGGCATCCGGAAACGGGCCGTGTAGCTGGGTGCGGGGCCGGCCTCGAGCGCGCACCGGGCGTCCTTCGCCCCCTCCGGCAGCTTCGCCCCGCCGAAGGCCAGGGCCTCGGCGCAGGAGGTCTCCTTGACGTCGGCGGCGACCGAGTCGTCCGTGAACAGCCAGGCGATCAGCAGCGCGAGCAGGGCCGCCACCACCAGCGTCGGCACGGCGAGGATCGCGAGGAAGACCCCCCATCTGGTCCTGCCCGGCACGTCCTGTTCCGGCACGATTTCGGTCTGCGTCTGTGTCATGTGTTCCCCCAACGGTCGGACCCCGTTCTACCGGAGCTGTCCGGATCATGTCAGCCCTGGGAGGACAGGGTCCGTCCGGGCTTGCCACCCCCCTCCCCGCATGGGGGAGGATGGCGGAATCCGTACGAAGGGAAATTCACGGTGACCATCGACCCGTCCTCGATTCCGAACTTCGGGGGCCAGCCCGAGCCGCAGCCCCAAGGACCGGCGGGCCCCGTCGTCCCGGATCAGGATCTCGTGAAGCAGCTCCTCGACCAGATGGAGCTGAAGTATGTCGTCGACGACGAGGGTGACCTCGCGGCGCCGTGGGAGCAGTTCCGTACGTATTTCATGTTCCGCGGCGAGGCCGACCAGCAGGTCTTCTCGGTGCGGACGTTCTACGACCGGCCCCACAAGATCGACGAGAAGCCGCTGCTGCTGGAGTCGATCGACGACTGGAACCGCCGCACCCTGTGGCCCAAGGTCTACAGCCACACCCATGACGACGGCACCGTCCGGCTGATCGGCGAGGCGCAGATGCTGATCGGCACCGGCGTCGCCCTGGAGCACTTCGTGTCCTCCACGGTCAGCTGGGTGCGCGCCGCCATCGAGTTCGACAAGTGGCTCGTCGAACAGCTCGGTCTGGAGGAGGACGTCAACGACGCGGAGAAGCCCGAGGGCGACGAGTAGTCGTTTCCCGGGATGTTTCGGATGTCTCGCTACAGGGGCGTACCGGCGAGCACGACCAGGTACGCGCCGTAGCCGAACGAGAGCCCGGCCAGGGCACCGGTCACCACGGCCGCGTGCCAGGGCCGGGCTCTCGCCGTCCGCACCAGCGCCCGCGCGAGCGGCAGCAGCAGCGGGAAGGCGGGGAGCAGGAAGCGGGGCTTGGACGCGAAGAACCCCGAACCGCCGAGCGCGACCAGCAGCAGGACCCCGCTGTAGACCAGCAGCGGCAGCGGGGCGCGGTCGGCGAGCAGCAGGGCGTACAGGAGTACGGCGGCGGCGACCAGGAGCAGGGCCATCGGGAAGACCAGCCGGTCGCTGCCGAGCACCAGGTGCCGTACGAAGTGCAGCGAGCCCCGGCCCAGGTCGAAGCTGGAGCCCCAGCGGCGCTGCACCGCGAAGTAGCCGCCGAGCAGGTCGCCCTCGCGCCGGCCCACCCACAGCACGTACCCGAGCCAGCCCAGCGGGGCGAGCGCGACGCCCGTCCACAGCCTGTGGGTAACTTTTCGCCTCGCTCGAACACACCGCACGATCTCGTACGACGCCGTCGCGAGGACCGCCGCCGCGGCCGCGACCCCATTGGGCCGGGCCAGGCCCGCCAGCGCGGCCAGCGCCCCCGCCCACACCCAGCGGCCGGTGAGCAGGGCGTACAGCGACCACGCGGCGAGGGCCGTCAGGACCGGTTCGGTGTACGCCAGACACAGGACGACCGAGTGCGGCAGCAGGCCCCACAGCAGGACCAGGGCGGTCGCCACCGCGCGTCCGTACAGGCGCAGGGCGAGGGCGTGGATGCCGGCGGCGGCCACCGCGGCGGCGGTCCACGACACCAGCAGGCCGGCCGCGCCCCCGCTGAGCGGGGTCAGCGCGGTCACCGCCCGGACCAGCCCCGGGTAGAGCGGGAAGAACGCCAGATCGCTGAAGACGACACCCGGCCGGATGTGCAGGGTGCGGACATAGCCGTGCGCGGCGATCCCCAGGTACCACCGGGAGTCCCAGGACCGCCCGAGCAGCGTGAGCGGGCCGTGCCCGGTGGCCCAGGCGGTCACCGCGAGCACACCGAGACCGCCGACCCGCGCGACGGCGAACAGCCCGAGCGCGGTCACCAGGGGATGAGCGGTACGGCCCCGGGTGCCGGGCCGTGTGACGCTGGGCGGTGCGAGCGTGCTGGCGTGGGTCACATCAGCACATTGCAGAAGAAGTCAGTCATAAGCGAGCATCACGTGCTGCCGATGGTGGTGTCGCCGTACCGGGAGCCGACGGTCGGGCGGACGCCGGCGCCGTGTCCGCTCAGCCCGCCAGGGCCTTCAACCGCTGTACGGCCTCCTCAAGGACCGTCGTGCGCTTGCAGAACGCGAACCGTACGAAGGGTGCGCCCGCCTCCCGGTGGTCGTAGAAGACGGCGTTCGGGATGGCGACCACGCCCGCGCGCTCCGGCAGGGCGCGGCAGAAGGCGAAGCCGTCGCTCTCGCCCAGGGGGCGGATGTCGGTGGTGATGAAGTAGGTGCCGGCCGTCCTGAAGACCTCGAAACCGGCCTCGGCCAGGCCCCCCGCCAGCAGGTCCCGCTTGGCCCGCATGTCCTCGCGGAAGGCCGTGAAGTAGCTGTCCGGGAGGGCGAGCGCTTCGGCCACCGCGTACTGGAACGGCCCGGAGGAGACGTACGTCAGGAACTGCTTCGCCGAGCGGACCGCGGAGACCAGTCCGGGGGCCGCCGTGATCCAGCCGACCTTCCAGCCGGTGAAGGAGAACGTCTTGCCCGCGGAGCCGATCGTCACCGTGCGCTCGCGCATCCCCGGGAAGGTCGCGAGGGGGAGGTGCTCGGCGTCGTCGAAGACCAGGTGCTCGTAGACCTCGTCCGTGACCACCAGCAGATCCCGCTCCACGGCCAGTTCGGCGATCGCCGTCAGCTCCTCGCGGGTGAGGACCGTGCCGGTGGGGTTGTGCGGGGTGTTGATCAGCAGGAGACGGGTCCGGTCGGTGACGGCGGCGCGCAGCTCGTCGAGGTCGAGGCGGAAGCGCGCGCCGCCGTCGACGTCCGGCCGCAGGGTGACCGGCACGCGCGTGCCGCCCGCCATCGCGATGCAGGCCGCGTAGGAGTCGTAGTACGGCTCCAGGGCGACCACCTCGTCGCCGGGCTCGACCAGGGCCAGCAGGGCCGCCGCGATGGCCTCCGTGGCGCCGGCGGTGACCAGGACCTCGGTGTCGGGGTCGAAGGTCAGGCCGTAACGGCGCTCCTGGTGCGCGGCGACTGCCGTGCGCAGCTCCGGGACGCCCGGGCCCGGCGGGTACTGGTTGCCGCGCCCGTCGCGCAGCGCCCGCACGGCCGCCTCCCTGACCTCTTCGGGGCCGTCCGTGTCGGGGAAGCCCTGGCCCAGGTTGATCGAGCCGGTGCTGAGAGCGAGGGCGGACATCTCGGCGAAGATCGTCGTCCCGAACTCGGCGAGACGGCGGTTCAGCAGGGGGCGTGCGCTGGAGGTCATGCCGGTCATCCTGTGCCCAAGCTCTGGAGTTCCTCAACTCTGCTTTGGCCCGTGAGACGGAAGGGCATCTCCAGCTCACGCAACCGGCGAGGCGCCCACGGGGGGCCGTCTCGGGGGGTAACGGAAGGAGGGTGAGCCATGGTCATCGGCATCATCCTGTTGGTCTTCGTGGTCGTGTTCCTGGTGGGTGTGGCGGCCGTCGTGTTCCGGAACGGTTCGACGCGCCGGCGGGTGCGGGCGGCCGGTGGTGGCGGCGCCGCGGGCAGCAACAGCTGGTGGGTCGGCGGCGGCGGAGGCGGGTCCGACTCCGGGAGCGGCGGGCACTCCGGGGGCGGTGGGCACCACGGGGGCGGCGGCCACGGCGGGCACTCCTGCGGTGGTGGGCACTCCTGCGGCGGTGGGTCGTCCTGTGGTGGCGGGTCGTCCTGCGGCGGCGGGGGCGGATGCGGGGGAGGCAGCTGACACGGGGCAGCTGAGCTCCGTCAGGGGGAACCGCATCCGCGGACGGGGGAGCGCGGGGGCGTGGGTCCGGACCTGGGTCGGGATCCACGCCCCCGCTTGTCGCACTTTCACTCCGGTGCACCCGTGCTCCGGCGTACGCTCCGGCCGCCGTGGCGCACGCCGTGGTTGAACAGTTGAGCTGTGGAGCCCACGGAGGGATGGAAACCCCACGAAGTTGGGTAAAAACGCTGTGGCGGCGCCACTGTTCATGATTCCCTCTAAATCACCAACGCAGCCCCTCGGACGTCCTACGGACACGTCCTGACCTCCCGACTGGGCTGACCGGGCCGATCCCCCCACAGTCGCCCGGGTGTGCCGGAACCCCACACCACCCTTTCTTTGCGTGCTAGCGGAGCCGACCCATGCTCACGACCCTGAACACCTCGTACACCGACACGCGCGCGGCCGACCTCGCCTGGGCCCTGGGGCGTGAGCCGCTGCCCGCCCTCGCCACGCTCGACCTCGAACTGGCCGGGGCGAAGCTTCAGTTGAGACTTCTCGGCGCGTCCCACCAAGTGCTCCTGGAGGAGGAGCGGGGCACCTGCTCGGAGACGGTGGCGTGTATCGCCGGCAGCAGTACGCCCTTGCCGCTGGGCGTGGCCAAGCGGGTGGGCGACTGGGAGTACGAGTTCGCCGCGCGGCTGGAGCTGCTGTCGCCCGGTCAGTTCGCGGGACGGGCACAGGAGTTGCTGGCGCTGGTGTCCGACCATCCGAACGGACTTGCCGGTGTCTTCCCGGGCAGCCCGCACGCCTTCACGGCGCTGCTGGCCCAGCGGCACGAGGGGCAGGTGCACTGGCGGACCTGGCACGCGTACCCGCAGGACGGGCAGTTGGTGGCCACCCGGACCCGGGTCGGCGTGCGCGTTCCGGTGGGCACCGCGGGCTGAACCGAGCAAACCCCCGTTTCCCGGTTGTCCCTCAGTTCCACACGTGTGGGTGACGAAGCGTGCTGCGGCCGTGACGTAACGTCGCACCGTGATCGAGCCGCACGCCCCCGCCCCGCCCGGCGCTCCGCCGCCCTGGGCCGGGCCCGCGCGGCTGCCGGTCCGGCAGGGGACCGGGCGGTTCCTCGTCCTCGCGTGCGTCTTCGTCTGCGCGGCCTGCGGACTGGTGTACGAGCTCGAACTGGTCGCCCTGGCCTCGTACTTGATCGGCGACTCGGTCACCCAGGCGTCCGTGGTGCTGTCCGTCATGGTCTTCGCGATGGGCATCGGCTCGCTCGCCGCCAAGCGGCTGCGCCGGCTCGCGGCGGCCGCCTTCGGCGCGCTGGAGGCGCTTCTCGCGCTGGTCGGCGGGTGCAGTGCGATGGCCCTGTACGCCGTCTTCGCGTGGACCGGTGACTGGGGCGGACTGTGGGCGAGCGGACCGCGCTGGCTCCTGGTCGCCTTCTCCCTCGCCATCGGCCTGCTCATCGGCGCCGAAGTCCCCCTGCTGATGGAGCTGATCCAACGCATCCGCCGCCAGGACGCGGGCGGCGCGGTCGCCGACCTGTTCGCGGCGGACTACGTCGGCGCGCTGGTCGGGGGCCTCGCCTTCCCCTTTCTCCTGCTGCCCCAGCTGGGCCAGTTGACCGGTGCGCTGCTCACCGGCGCGGTCAACGCGGTCGCGGGCGGCGCCCTGGTCCTCGGCCTGTTCCGGCGCGACCTGACCCGCCGCGCCCGCTGGCTGCTGCTGGGCGCCAACCTCGCCGTGCTCGGCGTCCTCGCCACCGCCGCCGTCCTCGTCGACGACTTCGAGCGGGCCGCGCGGGAGGCCGTCTACGGCAAGGACGTCCGGGTCGCCGTCCAGAGCGGCGTCCAGGAGGTCGTCCTGACCGGCGGCTCCGACGGCCGCCCCCTCGACCTCTTCCTCGACGGCCGGCTCAGGGTCAGCGGCCGCGACGAGGACCGGTATCACCAGGCCCTGGTCCACCCCGCGATGGACGGCCCCCACGCGCGCGTGCTCGTCCTCGGGGGCGGGGACGGCCTCGCCGCCCGCGAGGTGCTCAGGTATCCGGGCGTCCGGCGGGTCGACGTCGTCGAGCTCGACCCCGCGGTGGTGGACCTGGCCCGCGGCGACCCGGCGCTCTCCCGTCTCAACGGCCATGTGTACGGCGACGCGCGCGTGCACGTGACCGTCGCCGACGCCTTCCGCCGGCTGCGGACGGGGCTCCCGGTGCCGTCGTACGACGTGGTGATCGCCGATCTGCCCGACCCCGGCGTCACCGCGAGCACCAAGCTGTACTCGCAGGAGTTCTACGGCCTGGTCCGCCGCGTGCTGACCCCCGACGGCCGTCTCGTCGTGCACACCGGGCCCGTCGCCGCCCGCCCTCGGGTCTTCTGGACCGTGGTGGCCACGCTACGTGCGGCGGGCCTGCACACCACGCCCTACCGCGTCACCGGCCGCGCCACGGGTTTTCCCGCGGGCCCCGACCGCACGGCCCGCGCGTCGGGGAGCCCGGACGACTGGGGCTTCGTCCTGGCGTCCCCGCACACTCGCCTGCCGCTGCTCCTCGGCCCCGGGGCGCCGGGCTCGCGCCTGACGGAGCGGACGCTGCGGGAGGCGGGGCGGGCGGCGGAGGCGACGCGGGTCGGGGGGCTGCCGGCTTCCACGCTGGTGCATCCGCGGTACTGAGTCGTTCCGGGCCGTTGCGGGGCCGTTGAGGGGCCGACCCGCGGTTACTTTCGGGCAACAGGAGTGCTGTGGGGGTCCCCCGTAGGTAGGCTCGCAGGCATGGAGCATGAGGTGTACGTTCCGGTTCCGGTCGAGCGGCTGAGGGAGGCCCTGGAGGACCCCGCCAGGGTGGCCCGGGCGGTTCCCGGGCTCCAGCAGGACGCCGGCGCGGAGCCCGTCGCCGGGCGCCTGAAGGTGCGGATCGGCAGCCACTCCATCACCTACCGGGGAGCGGTCCACGTCACCGGCCGCGAGGACGGTTCCTACGCCGCCGAGGGCGAGGCCACCGAGACCCGCGGCACCGGCTCGGTCAAGCTCTCCCTCACCCTGCGCCTGCGCGCCGCGGACGACGGCACGACCCTGGCCTTCGAGGGCACGGCCACGGCGGACGGCCGCGTCACGGAACTCCCGCAGGACGCGGTGGGCTCCGCGGCCGTACGTCTGCTGAACCGTTTCGCGGAGGGGTTGGGCGAGACGGAGGAGCCGGCGGAGGCGGAGGCTTCCGAGGTGGCCGTGGAGACGCCTGAGGCCGGGACCTCCGAAGCCGCGGAGACGCCTGAGGCCGTGGAGACCCCCGAGGCCGTCGAGGAGCCCTCCGAGACCGAGGAGACCCCCGAGACCCCCGAGCCCGCCCCCGTCGACGACTTCACCGAACCCGTGAACCCCCCGGCCGAGGCCGCCCACGCCCGCCGCACGATGATCGGCCGCAGCGCGGAGGAGGTCGACCACGCGCCCCCGCGGGGCCGCTACGCCCCCGTCCCGGCCCCCCAGACCGTGGCCG
The DNA here is from genome assembly GCF_042669125.1 of Streptomyces sp. NPDC057253. Lineage (NCBI taxonomy): Bacteria > Bacillati > Actinomycetota > Actinomycetes > Kitasatosporales > Streptomycetaceae > Streptomyces > Streptomyces sp. NPDC057253. Next base: position 10,863 of record NZ_JBHUXV010000115.1, read on the forward strand.
CCGGCGTGCCCCTGCGCTGGGCGGCCCCGGCGGCGGCCGTCGCGCTGGCGTCCGCGATCGTGGTGACCCGGGTGCTGAGGAAACGGCGTTGAGTACTGTCGTCCCGTGAGCCATGAAGACATCACGCTGACCGCGGGCGATGCGGAAGTGACCTTGCAGCCGGCAAACGGCGGACGGGTCGGGGGACTTCGGGTTGGAGGCGTCGAACTGCTGCGGCAGGGCGAGCGCTTCGGCTGTTTCCCGATGGTCCCCTGGTGCGGCCGCACCAGGGACGGCCGCTTCCGCGACGGCGCCACCATCCACCAGCTGCCGCTCAACTCCCCACCGCACGCCATCCACGGCACCGCCCGCGACGGCGCCTGGACCGTCGCCCGCAGCAGCGCCGACGAGGCGGTGCTGACGTACGACCTCGTCGACCCCTGGCCCTGGCCCGGCCGGGTCACCCAGATCGTGGCGCTCACCCCGGACGCCCTGACGCTCACCATGTCCGTCGAGACGTACGACTCCTCCTTCCCGGCCCAGATCGGCTGGCACCCCTGGTTCAACCGCACCCTGGACGGCGCGGCCGTACAGCTCGACTTCACCCCCGCCTGGCAGGAGGAGCGCGGCGAGGACCACCTGCCCACCGGCAACCGCGTCGACCCGAAGCCGGGCCCCTGGGACGACTGCTTCGGCATGCCCGACGGCGTGGACGTCACCCTCACCTGGCCCGGACGGCTGGAGCTGAAGGTCACCAGCCGCGAGGAATGGGTCGTGGTCTACGACGAGCAGGAGGCCGCCGTCTGCGTGGAACCGCAGACCGGTCCCCCCAACGGCCTGAACACGGCCCCGCGCCTGGTCACGCCCCTGGAGCCGCTGGAGGCCTCGACGACCTGGACCTGGCGGCGCCTCTAAGCTGACAGGCATGACGGACGTACGCGGCGAGCTGCTGCAGCAGATCAAGGACAAGGCCGTGGTGCACGGCAAGGTGACCCTGTCGTCGGGTCTGGAGGCCGACTACTACGTCGACCTGCGCCGCGTCACCCTGGACGGGGAGGCGGCCCCGCTGGTCGGGCAGGTGCTCCTGGACCTGACCGCGGACCTGGAGTTCGACGCGGTGGGTGGCCTGACCATGGGCGCCGACCCGGTCGCCGGCGCCATGCTGCACGCGGCCCACGCGCGCGGGCAGCGCCTGGACGCCTTCGTGGTCCGCAAGGCCGCGAAGGCGCACGGCATGCAGCGCCGGGTGGAGGGCCCCGACATCGCCGGCCGCCGGGTGCTGGTGGTCGAGGACACCTCCACCACCGGCGGCTCCCCGCTGACCGCGGTCGAGGCGGTGCGCGAGGCGGGCGCGGAGGTCGTCGCGGTCGCCACGATCGTGGACCGGGCGACCGGCGCGGCCGAGAAGATCGAGGAGGGCGCGGGGGTGCCGTACCGCTTCGCGTTCGCCAAGGACGAGCTGGGTCTCGACTGAGTTATCCACAGGCTGAGACGGCTCGGGCGAAGCATCCGGGCGAGTCTGGAAAGATGGGGCCGACGATGACGTCGAACCCCCACACAAGGTCTAGGTCAGGGCCGTAAGTACGCAGTACGCCAACCCGCAGATACAAGGAGCGGACACATGCCGATCGCAACCCCCGAGGTCTACAACGAGATGCTCGACCGGGCGAAGGCAGGCAAGTTCGCCTACCCGGCCATCAACGTGACCTCGACCCAGACCCTGCACGCTGCGCTGCGCGGCTTCGCGGAGGCCGAGAGCGACGGCATCATCCAGATCTCGACCGGTGGTGCCGAGTTCCTGGGCGGCCAGTACAAGAAGGAGATGGTCACGGGTGCCGTGGCCCTCGCCGAGTTCGCGCACATCGTCGCCGAGAAGTACCCGGTCACCGTCGCGCTGCACACCGACCACTGCCCCAAGGACAAGCTCGACGGGTACGTACGCCCGCTGCTCGCCGTGTCCGAGGAGCGCGTGAAGGCCGGCGGCAACCCGCTGTTCCAGTCGCACATGTGGGACGGCTCGGCGGAGACCCTCGCCGACAACCTCGCCATCGCCCAGGAGCTCCTGGAGCGCGCCCGCGCCGCCAAGATCATCCTTGAGGTCGAGATCACCCCGACCGGCGGCGAGGAGGACGGCGTCTCGCACGAGATCAACGACTCGCTGTACACCACCGTCGACGACGCGATCCGTACGGCGGAGGCGCTCGGCCTCGGTGAGAAGGGGCGCTACCTGCTGGCCGCCTCGTTCGGCAACGTCCACGGTGTGTACAAGCCGGGCAACGTCGTGCTCCGCCCCGACCTGCTGAAGGAGCTGAACGACGGCGTGGCCGCCAAGTTCGGCAAGCCGGCCGGCTCCCAGCCCTTCGACTTCGTCTTCCACGGCGGCTCCGGCTCCACGGAGGAGGAGATCCGCACCGCCCTGGAGAACGGCGTGGTCAAGATGAACATCGACACCGACACGCAGTACGCCTTCACGCGTCCGGTCGCCGACCACATGTTCCGCAACTACGACGGCGTCCTGAAGGTCGACGGCGAGGTCGGCTCCAAGAAGACCTACGACCCGCGCACCTGGGGCAAGCTGGCCGAGGCGTCGATGGCCGCCCGGGTCGTCGAGGCCACGCAGAACCTGCGCTCGGCGGGCACGCGGATCAAGTAGGCCCCCTGTTTGCGACGAGCCCGGTGCTACGGCACCGGGCTCGCTGTATATCTGGGTCATGCCCGATGTCCGGCTGGCCTCGCCGCAAGGCAAGTGGATCCTGCTCACCACCGTCCTCGGCTCCAGCATGGCGATGCTGGACTCGACCGTCGTCAACGTCGCCCTGCCGCGCATCGGCCGCGACCTGGACGCCGACCTCGCCGCCCTCCAGTGGACGGTCAACGCGTACATGCTCACGCTGGCCGGGCTGATCCTGCTCGGCGGTTCCCTCGGGGACCGGTACGGCCGCCGCAAGGTGTTCGTGGTGGGGGTCGTGTGGTTCGCGGCCGCCTCGCTGCTGTGCGGCCTCGCCCCGAACGCCGGTGTCCTCGTCGCCGCCCGTGCCCTCCAGGGCGTCGGCGGCGCGCTGCTCACGCCCGGCTCGCTCGCGCTGATCCAGGCCTCCTTCCATCCCGACGACCGGGGCCGGGCGGTGGGCCTGTGGTCCGGGTTCGGCGGCATCGGGGCGGCCGTGGGCCCCTTCGTGGGCGGCTGGCTGGTGGACGGGCCGGGCTGGCGCTGGGTCTTCCTGCTCAACGTCCCGCTGGCCCTGGTGTGCGCGCCGATCGCGGTACGGCATGTCCCGGAGTCGGGGGACGGCCGTACGCACACGCGTTTCGACGTGCTCGGCGCGGTCCTCGGCGCGCTGGCGCTCGCCCTGGTGACGTACGCGCTGATCGAGGCCCGTTCCGGCTCCCTGGTGGTCGCCGTCACGGCGGTCGCGGGGGTGGCCGCCGGGGTGGCCTTCGTGTCCGTCGAGAAGCGGCGGCCCGACCCGATGATGCCGCTGGAGATCTTCGCGTCCCGGCAGTTCACCGCGGTCAACCTGGTCACGCTGTGCGTGTACGCGGCCTTCGGCGGGTTCTTCTTCCTGGCCGCCCTCCAGCTCCAGGTGGTGGTCGGCTGGTCGGCCCTCGCGGCGGGTACGGCGCTGCTGCCGACGACCGCGCTGATGCTGCTGTTCTCGGCGCGCTCGGGTGCCCTGGCCGACCGGATCGGGCCGCGCATCCCGCTCACGGTCGGCCCGCTGCTGTGCGCGGCGGGGATGCTGCTGATGCTGAGGGTCGGCCCGGACGCGTCGTACCTCCTGGACGTGGTCCCGGCCCTCCTGGTCCTCGGCGCCGGCATGGTCACCCTGGTCGCCCCGCTGACGGCGACCGTGCTGGGGTCGGTGGACGCCTCGCGGGCGGGCCTCGCGAGCGGCATCAACAACGCGGCGGCCCGGGCGGCGGGGCTGATCGCGGTGGCGGCGTTGCCGCTGGTCGCGGGGATGGGGGAGGAGGCGTACCGGTCGCCTACGGCGTTCGACAGTGCGTTCGGGCGGGCGATGGTGGTGTGTGCGGGGGTGTTGGTGGTGGGAGCGGTGGTGGCTTTCACGACGGTGAGGTCGCTGCCGCCGGGGTGCCGAAAGCCGGAGTGTCGGACCCACGGGGCTGTGGTGGCACCGCCGCTGGAGGGGGAGAGAGTACGGAAGCAGCTGTCGTAGTGCGTCTGCGGGCCGGTGGGGCTGGTCGCGCAGTTCCCCGCGCCCCTAAAGCGGGTGGGCACAGCTGGGCAGGCCCTGACTGCACCCACTCAGGGGCGCGGGGCTGTGACATCAGCGGCTCCGCCGCGGGGCGCGACCAGCCACGACGCACCCGCAGCCTCCCGACGACCTGTCTCCGCTCGGCGCGAGGGAAACTGGACCCATGTCGATTCACGAGAACCTCCTCGGGGGCCCGCCCCCGACCCACCTCCCCGACGACCCGGAGCCCCGAGAGCTCCTGGCGAACGGCACCGCGCCGGCGGATGTCGCCGCGAAGTACCCCACCTCCTCCCTCGCCTGGGCCCAGCTCGCCGACGAGGCGTTCGAGCGGGGCAGCGTCGTGGAGTCGTACGCCTATGCCCGTACGGGCTACCACCGCGGCCTGGACGCACTGCGCCGCAACGGCTGGAAGGGCCACGGGCCCGTCCCGTGGGAGCACGAGCCGAACCGCGGTTTCCTGCGCGCCCTGCACGCCCTGGCCCGCGCCGCGGGATCCATCGGCGAGCAGGAGGAGTACGAGCGCTGCTCCCAGTTCCTCAAGGACTCCTCGCCGACGGCGGCCCAGACGCTGGGCTGATCCCCCGTACGTTCTCCGGGCCCGCCTGTGTGATCAGGCGGGCCTTGCCTTTTGCGCGGACGATGGAAGAGGATGCCCGGCGGGGACCGGGGCCCCGTGTCGGTAACGGCAGGGCGGACCGCTACCCGGAGTAATAACAGGAGACAGCGATGTCGTCCCATGAGGCTCAGGAATCGCAGGAGCCCGAGACCCCGCATCTCGACTTCCAAGGCACGACGCCGTACGAGGACTACGTCAAGGCGGACGTGCTCACCCACCTCCAGCACACCCTCTCCGACGATCCCGGAGAGATGGTGTTCCTGGTCACGACCCAGGTCATGGAGCTGTGGTTCACCGTCATCGTGCACGAGTGGGAGACCGCGGCCGGTGCGCTGCGCTCCGACGACGTGCCCACCGCCGTCGCCGCGCTGAAGCGGTCCGTCCGTGAGCTGGAGGCGCTGACCGCCTCCTGGAAGCCGCTCGGCCAGCTGACCCCCGCGCAGTTCAACTCCTACCGCTCGGCCCTCGGCGAGGGCTCCGGCTTCCAGTCGGCGATGTACCGGCGCATGGAGTTCCTGCTCGGCGACAAGTCCGCCTCCATGCTGGTGCCGCACCGGGGCGCGCCCCGCGTCCACGCGGAGCTGGAGAAGGCCTTGCACGAGCCGAGCCTGTACGACGAGGTGCTGCGGCTGCTCGCGCGGCGCGGGCACGCGATCCCGGAGGCGGTGCTCGACCGGGACGTCTCGCTCCGCTACGAGCCGTCGGAGGAGGTCGAGGCCGTCTGGACGGCCCTCTACTCCGGCCCCGAGAACGACGAACTGGCCCGCCTCGGCGAGGCGTTGACCGATGTCGCCGAACTGGTGTGGCGCTGGCGCAACGACCATCTCGTCGCCACCCGCCGCGCGATGGGCTCCAAGGCCGGCACCGGCGGCTCCGCCGGGGTGGCCTGGCTGGAGAAGCGCGCCCGGAAGAACGTCTTCCCCGAGCTGTGGACGGCGCGGTCCCATGTCTGAACTGGCCCTGCGGGCGGAGAAGTTGGACGCCGCCGACGAACTCGCCCACGTCCGCTCCCGGTTCGTGCTCGACGACGCGGTGTACCTGGACGGCAACTCGCTGGGCGCGCTCCCGGCCGCCGTCCCGGGGCGCGTCGAGGATGTCGTACGACGTCAGTGGGGGTCCTTGCGGATCCGGTCCTGGGACGAGAGCGGCTGGTGGACCGCGCCCGAGCGGATCGGTGACCGCGTCGCTCCGCTGGTGGGGGCGGCGGCCGGGCAGATCGTGGTCGGCGACTCGACAAGTGTCAACGTGTTCAAGGCACTTGTCGGTGCCGTGCGGCTCGCGGGCGGGCCGGCCGCCGGTCGTGACGAGGTGGTCGTGGACGCGACCACCTTCCCCACGGACGGGTACATCGCCGAGTCCGCGGCCCGGATGACCGGCTGCACGCTGCGTGCGGTGACCCCGGCGGAGGTGCCGGGCGTGCTGAGCGGCCGTACGGCCGCCGTCCTGCTCAACCACGTCGACTACCGCAGCGGGCGCCTGCACGACCTGCCGGGGCTGACCGCCGCCGTGCACGAGGTGGGCGCGATCTCCGTCTGGGACCTGTGCCACAGCGCGGGCGCCCTGCCGGTCGGGCTCGACGCGCACGGGGTCGACCTCGCGGTCGGCTGCACCTACAAGTACCTGAACGGCGGCCCGGGTTCACCGGCGTACCTCTATGTGCGGCGCGAGCACCAGGACCGCTTCGACTCCCCGCTGCCCGGGTGGAACTCCCATGTGGAGCCCTTCGGGATGCGGCCGTCCTACGAACCGGCGCCGGGCGCGCTGCGCGGCCGCGTCGGCACACCCGACATCCTCTCCATGCTCGCCCTGGAGGCGGCCCTGGAGGTCTGGGACGGGGTGTCGGTCGAGGCGGTGCGCGCCAAGTCCCTCGCCCTGACGGACTTCTTCCTGGAGTGCGTCTCGTCCTACGTCGACGAGGGGCGCGTCGAGTGCGTGACCCCCGTGGCCCACGCGGAGCGCGGCAGCCAGGTCGCGTTGCGCTGCGACGACGCCGGCGAGGTGATGAAGCGGCTCGTCGAGCAGGGTGTGGTGGGCGACTTCCGCCACCCTGACGTGCTGCGGTTCGGTTTCACGCCGTTGTACGTCGGGTTCGCGGACGTGGAGCGGGCGGCGGGGGTGCTGGCGGGGGTGCTGAACCGTTAAATCCTCACCCAGCGTGACATCCCCATGTCCGCGCACGTCATCGGCCTGATACCGTCCCGGCCAACGGCCGAATTTCCTTCCGGGATGCTTCACGGTCCGTCAGAACCGTTTCGTCGCTGAGAGGTTGGAGCATGCCGGACGACGCCGCAGGCCGTGCCGCCGCGGAAGCCCGTGCCGCGGCCGAGGAGGAGTCGGCCTTCTCGCACCCGGCGGTCGACCCCGACGTCACCCTGGCGTACGGGGACGACCCCGACCAGGTGATCGACTTCTACGCCCCGCGCGAGGCCGTGGCGCCGGGGGGCGGACTGGTGCCCCTGGTCGTCGTCCTGCACGGCGGGGCGTGGCGGGCACCGTACGACCGGCGGCATGTGACGCCGTTCGCGGACTTCCTGGCCCGGCGGGGGTTCGCGGTGGCCAATGTGGAGTACCGGCGGGGTGGGGCTGCCCTGCCGGCACAGCGCGGAGCGGGGCAGTCCGGTCCTGTCGCCGGGCGGTGGCCCGAGACCTTCGACGACGTGGCCGCCGCGCTGGACGCGCTTCCGGCGCTCGTACGGGAAGCGCTCCCGCAGGCCGACCCGCGCCGCATGGTGGTCACCGGGCACTCCGCGGGCGGCCACCTCGCGCTGTGGGCCGCGGCGCGACACGTCCTGCCGGCCGACGCCGCTTGGCGCACCGACCGCCCGGCCCCGCTGCGCGGGGTCGTCGCCCTGGCCCCGATCGCCGACTTCACGGTCGCCGACAAGCTGGACGTGTGCGGCGGGGCGTGCCGTCAACTCCTGGGCGGGGAGGAGGGGTTCACCGAGCGGGTGCCGTACGCCGACCCCGCGCTCCTGCTGCCGACCGGTATCGCGACGACCCTGGTCCAGGGGCGGGCCGACACGGTCGTACCGCAGGCGGTCGCCGAGGCGTACGCGGACGCGGCGGCCAAGGCGGGCGAGGTGGTGGGCCTGACGCTCCTGGAGGAGGTCGGCCACTTCCCCTTGATCGACCCGGCGGCGGACGCGTGCGCGGTGGTGGCGGAGGAGATCGCGCAGCTGGCTTGGTGACGTCCTCCCGGTGATACCCGTAATACCTGAGAGCTACGGCGCGGAAGAGCTCCCTGGCGGGACGCGGACCACGCCTCGCGCTCCGTAACTTCCCCTCCAGACAAGCCCGATGGCCGGGCGGAGGGGAAGACGACCATGGGGTGGATCCTGCGCGGTGTGCGCAGCGGGTACGGCTGTTCGCGTCGCGTGACCGGCGTTCACGGAGCCGACGACCACAACCGCGACGGCACCGCCCCGACCCGCCGCACCCACAGATCGCGGCGGGCCCTCCTCGCGACCCTCGTCGTCACCGCCGTGGTCGCCCCGCTCTCCGCCGCCGCCCGCCCGGAGATCCCCGCCCCACCCCCGGCCACGCTCCCGAAGCTCACCGCAGCCACCCTCGGCACCGCCTACGCGGCCAACCGCGCCAACGCCGAGGCGGCCGCCCACATGGCCGCGGCCCACGGCGACACCCACCGCGCCGAGGCGGACCGGAAGTTGGCCGACCCCACCCGTCACCTCCTCGCCTTCGACGGCCGGGGCACCGGAAAGGCGACGGAAGTCCTCGGCGACCTCGCCCACGCCGACCATGTGGCGGTCCTGGTCCCCGGCTCCGACACCTCCCTGGACACCTACCCCCGCTTCCGGGCCACCGCAGAAGCCCTCCAGAGGCAACTGAACAGGACCGCTCCCCACCGCACCCGCACCGCCGTGGTCGCCTGGCTCGGCTACCGCACCCCGGACACACTCAGCACCACGGTCCTGACCACGGGCCGGGCGGACGAGGCGGCCCCCGGGCTGAGCGAGTTCGTACGCCGACTCCACCGCATCGCCGGCCCCAGCGCCACCGTCTCCCTCGTCTGCCATTCCTACGGCTCCGTCGTCTGCGCCAGAGCCGCCGCCCACCTGGACATCGACGACCTGGCCCTCATCGGCAGCCCCGGCACCGGCGCGGACACCGTCGCCGCCCTGCACACCCCCGCACGGGTCTGGGCGGCCCGAGGCAAGGACGACTGGGTCGGCGAGGTCCCCCACGTGAGGAGCGACCTCCTCGGCGTCACCGTCGGCTTCGGCACCGACCCGGTCTCCCCGGCCTTCGGCGCCCGTGTCTTCGCCGCGGGCGAGGGCGGTCACAGCGACTACTTCACCCCGGGTTCGGTCTCCCTGACCAACCTCGCCCGGATCGTCCTCCAGGACACCCCGGAGGTGACCCGTGGCTGAGCACCGCACCCACCGACCCCGGGGCGTACGGGACGGCATACGCCAGGCCGCCGAGCGGATCGACGCGGTGACACCTCCCGAGCGGGACCGCGCCGTGGACGCCCTGCGCGCCTTCGCGATCCTCGGGGTGGTCCTCGGCCACTGGCTGGTGACGGCCCTGGTCGCGGACGGCGGCACCCTGCACACCGCGAGCCCGTTGCAGCGCATGCCCTGGCTGGTCCCGATCTCCTGGGTCTTCCAGACGCTGGCCGTGTTCTTCCTGGTCGGCGGCCATGTGGCGACACGCGGCTACACCTCGGCCCGCGCCCGCGGGACGACGTACCCCCACTGGCTGAAGAGCCGCCTGGCCCGGCTGTTCAAGCCGGTCGCCGCCGTCCTCGCGCTGTGGACGGTCGCGGCGGCGGCCCTGCTGCTGACGGGCGCCCCGTTCGAGACGGTCCGCACGCTGGTCAAGCTCGCCCTGTCCCCGCTGTGGTTCCTCCTGGTCTTCGGTGTTCTCACGGCGGCGACCCCGCTGCTGCTGCGGCTCCATCCGCTGTGGCCGCTGGCCGTCGTCCTCCATGTGGACCTGGTGCGCTTCGGGCTCGGCGGCCCGGACCGGCTCGGCTGGGTCGACCTGGCGGCCGGCTGGCTCGTGCCGTACTCCCTGGGCGCGGCCTGGACGCGGGGCGAGCTGGAGGGGCGGCGCGCGGGGTGGCTCCTGCTCGGCGGGGGTGCCGTGGCGACCGCGGTGCTGGTCGGGTGGGCGGGATATCCGGCGTCGATGGTCGGCGTGCCGGGGGCCCACGTGTCCAACCTGAACCCGCCGACGCTCGCCGCCGTCACCTTCGGCCTGGCCCAGTGCGGTGGCGCCCTGCTGCTGCGCGACCGACTGCGCCGCGGCATGCGGCGCCCGGCGGCCTGGGCGGCGGTGGCGCTGGTCAACCTCTCCGCGATGACGATCTTCCTCTGGCACCAGACCGCGCTGATGGCCACCACGGCCACCGGCCTCGCCGCGGGCCGGCTCCCCGGTCTGCACACCGTGCCCGACGGCCTGGGGTGGGTGGCGGCCCGGACGGCCTGGCTGCCGGTGTTCGCCCTGGCGCTGGCGGTGTGCTGGGCGGCCTTCCGGTCGCTGGAGCAGGGGCCGCGCAGGTCCGGGGGCCGGCCGTCACGGGTGGTCCAGGTCCACCGCCGTACCGAACCGGCGTCCGCGAAGGAGGTGCGTCGTGCCTAGGGTGGTCGGCGTGACGGAAACGGGGATCCGGCGGGTGGTCGTGGGCCCACTGCTGCGCCGGCTGCGGGTGCTCCGCGACGACCTGTGCACGATGCGGCCCGATCCGCTGCCCCCGTCCGTCTGGCTGCGCTGGCTGCCGCACGGCGTGATGTGGGTGGTGGCCTTCGGGGTGACGATCGGCGTCGTGGCGCCGCTGATGGACGGCGGCGGGGTGAGCGGCAGCCTCGCCTTCGCGATCGGTCTCGCGGAGGGCGCGGCCGTCGTGTTCGCGCTGTGGCGGCCCGTCCCGGCGTGGTGGCTCTCGACCGCGGCCATGCTGGTCGGCGCTCTCGAAGTGCGCCGACAGCTGCTGGCCGGTGGCTCGCACGGCTTCACCTGGCCCTGGACCGCCGGCGGACTCATCGGACACCTGGCCGTCCTGCTGCTGCTCGCCCTGCGGGTGCCCACCCGGGTGGCCGTCGAGGCGCTGGCGGTGACACTGCTGCTCACGTACCTGGTCGAGGGTGTGCTGGGCGCGGCCGACTTCCAGCCCACCGGGGTGCTCGCGGCGATCCTGTTCACCGTCGTGGTGGTGCTCGGCGCAGCCCTGCGGGGGCGTCGTGAGGCCAGCAGGGCACTGGTCGAGCAGACCACGCTCACCGCGGAGGAGCGGGCCCGCCGCACCCTTCTCGAGGAGCGCAGCCGTATCGCCCGCGAACTGCACGACGTGGTCGCCCACCACATGTCCGTCATCTCGATCCAGGCGCAGGTCGCCCCGCACCTCGTCGAGAACCCGTCCGAGGAGCTCCGCGACAATCTTGCCGGCATCCGGCAGAACGCGCTGGAGGCGCTGACCGAGCTCCGCCGGGTCCTCGGCGTGCTGCGGGCCGAGCACCCCGGACCGCCGGGGCAGTCCGCCGACCCCGACACCGGCACCGCGCCGCACGCCCCGCAGCCCACCCTGGACCGGATCGAGGCGCTCGTGGAGAACACCCGGGCGGCGGGCCTCACGGTGGGGCTCCGGTTCAGTGGCGAGCGGTGGTCGTTGCCGTCGGGCGTGGAGCTGTCGGCGTACCGGATAGTGCAGGAGGCGCTCAGCAACGTCCTGCGGCACGCGCCGGGCGCGCGGGCCCACGTCCACATCGAGTACGTGCCGATCGGCGTGGTCGTGGAGGTCGCCAACACCCGTCCGACGAGACCGGGACCCCCCTCCGAGGGCGCCGGGCACGGACTGCTCGGCATGCGGGAGCGGGCGGCGATGCTCAACGGCGTCCTGCTGGCGGGTCCTCAGCAGGAGGGCGGCTACAAGGTGTACGCCTACCTCCCGGCGTCCCCGACCGACGAGGACGCGCTCCCCGAGCCCTCGACCACCACCGGCAGACCCCCCATCCCCAGTCCGGCCGACGACCCGAAGGACGACACCGCATGACGAGCGGCACGAGCGGCATGAACGGCGCGAGCGGCAGCATCCGCGTACTGATCGCCGACGACCAGCAGATGGTCCGGCAGGGCTTCAGCGTGCTGCTGGGAGCCCAGCCCGGCATCGAGGTCGTCGGGCAGGCCGTCGACGGCCTGGACGCCGTCGCCCAGGTCGCCGAACTCGTCCCGGACGTGGTCCTGATGGACATCCGCATGCCCGAGCTGGGCGGTATCGAGGCCACCCGCCGCATCACCGGCGAGCGCCCGGAGATCAGGGTCCTGGTGCTGACCACCTTCGACCTCGACGAGTACGTCTACGAGGCGCTGCGGGCCGGCGCCTCCGGGTTCCTGCTGAAGGACGCCTCCGCGGAGCAGCTCGCCGAGGCCGTGCGGGTGGTGGCGGCCGGCGACGCGCTCCTCGCGCCCGGTATCACCCGGCGCCTGATCGCCGAGTTCTCCCGTCTCGACGACCGGCCCCGCGCCCCGCTCAAGAGGCGGATCGGCGAGCTGACCGAGCGGGAGACGGAGGTCCTCGCCCTGATCGCGCAGGGGCTGTCGAACGCCGAGATCGCCGAGCGGCTCGTGGTGGCCGAGCAGACCGTGAAGACCCACGTGGGCCGCATCCTGGTGAAGCTGGGCCTCAGGGACCGCACCCAGGCGGCGGTGTTCGCGTACGAGTCGGGGCTGGTGCGGCCGACGGGCTACTGACGTCGTCCCGGCCGGACCCGTAGTACCTGAGAGGGATGCCCCAGGACCCCTCTCACTGGTGACGACGGCGACCCCCGGCCCCACCTACCGTTTCGACCGTGACCCATACGACCGAGACGCACATGACACCTCCGCAGCGGGGCAGCGGCGGGTACGACGCGTACAAGCCCCGCAGCCCGGAGTTCAGAGCCGCCGTGGACGCCCTGCGCGGCCTGCGGCACGACCTGATCAGTGACGCCCTCGCCTACCGGCCGCTGCCTCCCCTGCGCGTCGACAAGGGGCCCTTCCGCCTGCTGTCCGGCCGGCCGCGGGAGTACGCGATCTGGACGCCCCACGCGCTGATCACCGCGGCCGGCCTGCTCGCCATGCTCATCGCCTCTGACAACAGCGGCCGCGGCGCGACCGCCAACCTCTTCGTCGGGCTGTGCGCCCTCGTCCCGATCCTGCTGACCATGGTCAGGCCGATCATGGCCTTCTGGCTGTCGTTGGCCGCGACCGTGATCACCTATCCGATCACCTTCGTCAACTCCTGGGAACAGGACTGGCCCTGGCTGCCGGGCAGCTTCGCCTGCCACCTCGTCGTGCTCACCGTGGTGGCGATGCGCACCAGGCCGCGTACGGCGGCCTGGATGTGGCTGCTGACCGGGGTCTACGGTCTGGTATGGCAGGGCGCCCTCGGCGGCAGCCACTACTACCGCTCCAACACCGTCGAGATGCTGTTCGTCTCCGCCCTGGTCCTGCTCGTCGTGAGCGTCTGGCACATACGCAAGGACGCCCGGCAGACGGTGACCGCCCAGCAGACGGTGACCGCGCACGAGCGCTCCCGCCGCACCCTCCTGGAGGAGCGCACGACCATCGCCCGCGAGCTCCACGACGTGGTCGCCCACCACATGTCGGTCGTCGCCATCCAGGCGGAGGCGGCCCCCTACCGGGTGGAGAACCCGCCGCCCGAGCTGGAGAAGGCCTTCGCGACCATCCGGGAGAACGCGGTGGCGGCCCTCACCGAGCTGCGCCGGGTCCTCGGAGTGGTCCGCGCCGAGGACTACGAGGCTCCGGACGCCCCGCAGCCCACCCTCGCCGACCTCGACGCCCTGCTCGACAACGTGCGGGAGGCGGGGCTGAGCGTCGAGAAGACGGTCACCGGCGCGGTGCGCGAGCTCCCGCAGGGCGTCGAGCTGTCGGCGTACCGGATCGTCCAGGAGGCCCTGAGCAACACCCTGCGGCACGCCCCCGGGGCGGGCGCGCGGGTCGAGATCGGGTATGTGCTGGGCGGCCTGGGCCTGCGGGTGGTCAACGGCCCGCTGCCCCACCCGGCGCTGGTGAAGCCCTCCCCGGGGGCGGGTCACGGCATCACGGGCATGCGGGAGCGGGTCTCCATGCTGAACGGCGAGATGACGGCGGAGGCCACGGCCGAGGGAGGCTACGAGGTGACGGTGTTCCTGCCGGTGCCGCTCGGGGGCGAGGGAGCGGCATGACGATCCGGGTCCTGGTCGCGGACGACCAGATGATGGTCCGCGAGGGCTTCTCGGTGCTGCTGAACGCGATGCCGGACATCGAGGTCGTCGGCGAGGCGGTCAACGGCCGGGAAGCGGTGGAGCGGGTCCGGGAGCTCGCCCCCGACGTGGTCCTGATGGACATACGGATGCCGGAGCTGAACGGCATCGAAGCGACCCGGGAGATCGTCGCGGCGAACGGCACGTCGAAGGTGCTGGTCCTGACGACCTTCGACCTCGACGAGTACGTCTACCAGGCGCTGCGCGCGGGCGCCTCGGGCTTCCTCCTCAAGGACGCCTCGGCCCGCCAACTCGCGGACGGGGTGCGGGTGGTGGCCTCCGGCGAGGCCCTGCTGGCGCCCTCGGTCACCAGGCGTCTGATCACGGAGTTCTCCAAGCTGTCCGAGGCGCCGCGGGTCCTGGCGTCGGCTCGGACGGCCTACGGCGACCTGACCGACCGTGAGACGGAGGTGCTGGTCCTCATCGCGCAGGGTCTGTCGAATCTGGAGATCGCCGGGCGCCTGGTGGTGGCCGAGTCGACGATCAAGACCCATGTGAGCCGGATCCTGGTGAAGCTGGGGCTGAGGGACCGTACGCAGGCGGCGGTGTTCGCGTACGAGGCGCGGCTGGTGACACCGGGGTAGGGGGAGGGGCAGGCCGGCCCTCGGTGAGGCGCGAGACCGTCACCCCTGGTCAGAGGTGGGGTTTCCGGGCTAGCGTCCCGGCATGGCAGCCTTCGATCCCTGGGACCCGGCGTTTCTCGCCGACCCCTACCCCGCCTACGCCGAACTGCGTGCCAAGGGCCGTGTGCAGTACTTCGAGCCGACGAACCAGTGGCTCGTCCCGCACCACGCGGACGTCTCCGCACTGCTGAGGGACCGCAGGCTCGGGCGGACCTACCAGCACCGGTTCACGCACGAGGAGTTCGGGCGTACGGCACCGCCGGCGGAGCACGAGCCGTTCCACACCCTCAACGACCACGGGATGCTCGATCTGGAGCCGCCGGACCACACCCGGATCCGGCGCCTGGTGTCGAAGGCGTTCACCCCGCGTACGGTCGAGCGGCTGAAGCCGTATGTGACCAAGCTGGCCGGGGAGCTGGTGGACCGGCTGGTCGAGGCGGGGGGCGGGGATCTGCTCGCGGATGTCGCCGAGCCGCTGCCGGTCGCCGTGATCGCGGAGATGCTGGGGATCCCGGAGTCGGACCGGGCGCCGCTGCGGCCCTGGTCGGCGGACATCTGCGGGATGTACGAGCTCAACCCGTCCGAGGACACCGCGGCGCGTGCGGTGCGGGCCTCCGTCGAGTTCTCCGAGTATCTGCTGGAGCTGATCGCCGAGCGGCGGGGCGATCCCGGGGACGATCTGATCTCGGGGCTGATCGCCGCGTACGACGAGGGGGACCGGCTCACCGAGCAGGAGATGATCTCCACCTGTGTCCTGCTGCTCAACGCGGGCCACGAGGCCACCGTGAATGCCACGGTCAACGGCTGGGCGGCGCTGTTCCGCAACCCCGAGCAGCTCGCGGCCCTGCGCGCGGACCACTCCCTGGTGCCCCGGGCCGTCGAGGAGCTGATGCGCTACGACACCCCGCTCCAGCTCTTCGAGCGCTGGGTCCTGGACGAGATCGAGATCGACGGCACGACCGTCCCGAGGGGCGCCGAGATCGCCATGCTCTTCGGCTCCGCCAACCACGACCCCGAGGTCTTCGAGAACCCCGAACGCCTGGACCTCACCCGCGCCGACAACCCCCATATCTCCTTCAGCGCCGGCATCCACTACTGCATCGGCGCCCCCCTGGCCCGCATCGAACTGACCGCCTCCATGACAGCCCTCCTCGAGAAAGCCCCGACCCTGACCCTGTCGACAGAGCCGACCCGCAAACCGAACTTCGTGATCCGCGGGCTGGAGGGACTGGCCGTCGAGGTGAGGTGATCACCCGTTCGGCTGATCACCGGGTGGCTGAGAGGGGGTGCACCATGACCGTCATGGCAGAGCGCGCAGTGCAGTCGTCCCAGATGTCCGTGGAGGAGTTCGAGAAGATCGCCGCCTTCGCGGCCAAGGAGACCGAGGACGCCGTCAGGTTCGAGTTCCTCAACGGACGGATCGGGGTCAAGAAGGTGGCCGACGGGGACCACGACACGATTGTCGTGTGGCTGAGCAAGCGCTGTATGCAGGTCCGACCCGATCTCGACCTCTATCAGGGGCGAGGGCTGCGAGTGGAGAAGTACCGGGATGGCAGAGCACGGCCCGACGCCGTCCTGGTGCCCGAGGAACACTTCGCGGGGCATGGTGAGTGGGCCGATCCGAGTGGTGTGCTCATGGTCGTCGAGGTCACCTCGTACGACTCCGACACCGACCAGCGCAACAGGCGAGAGAAACCGGTCGCGTACGGCGCCGCAGGCATCCCGCTGTACCTGTTGATCGACCGCGATGCCTGCACGGTAAAGCTGTACAGCGACCCGGATCCCGGTGTCGGATACCGCGACAGCCGCACTGTGCCTTTCGGTGTGCAGCTCCTGCTCCCCGACCCCCTCGGCATCGAACTCGACACCGAGAAGCTCAAGCAGTACGTCGACTAGCTCCGGAAGACCCGGACGATCAGGGTGAGGATCAGGACCGGCAGGAAGGCCCCCGCCAGGATCACCAGGGGCAGCTCCGTCAGCAGGACCGTGAGGTTCATGCCCTCGTTCTCGAAGGCGGCGCCCAGGTGGCGTTCCGTGCGGGGCAGGGACAGCCACAGCAGGGGGGCCGCTGTCGCCCCCGTCGCCGACAGCGCACAGCCGCCGCAGGTCACTCGGTCGATACGCCGTTTCATGAGGGGAGGGACGTGCGTTTCGTGGCCCGTGGTTCAGGTCGTCAGGTCCCGGTGGCGCAGGCCCGCGAGGCCGGCCGCCACCAGCGCCGCCGCCAGCGCGAGCAGTACCAGCACCGGACCCCACTCCATCGCCCCGCCCGGCAGCTTCGGCAGATGTCCGAAGGGGGAGAGGTCGAGCACCGCGCGCGGGGCGTCCAGCGCCGGGCCGACCCAGCCGATCAGCAGGACCGCCCCGGCGACTCCCCAGGCCAGGGGAGCGACCCGGGGGGCCACGCCGTACAGCAGGACCGTCAGTCCGCCGATCACCCACACGCCCGCCACCTGCACCAGGCACGCCCCCAGGATCGGGCCCGCCTCCTTGCCGTAGCCGACCGCGAAGCCCAGGCCCGCGAGCAGCATGATCAGTGCCGAACCGCCGAAGGCCACCGCCAGATGGCCGCCGGCCCAGCGCAGCCGGCCCACCGCGTTCGCCAGCACCGGTTCCGCCCGCCCGGAGGTCTCCTCGCCGTGCAGCCGTAGGACCGAGGCGACGATGTAGAGCGCGGCGACCAGCCCCAGCATCCCGGTCATCGAGGCGAGGAACGCGTCCGTGATCCCGGACTGTCCGCCCATCCGCTCGAAGATCTCACGGGCCTGCTCGTTGTCACCGACCAGGTCGGCCACGCCGTCCGTCAGACCGCCGTAGACCACCCCGGCGAGGAAGAAGCCGGTCGACCAGCCGAGCACACCGCCCCGCTGGAGCCGCCAGGCGAGCGCGGCCGCCGTGCCCAGGCGGCCGGAGGCGGGCCCCGGGCGGGTCGGCACGAAGCTCATGCCGACGTCCCTGCGGCCCGCCAGGACGTAGGCCAGCGCGCCCTGGCCCGCCACCGCGGCCACGAACAGGGCCAGGACCCACCAGCGTTCGCCCGCGAAGGGGCGCACCTGCGACAGCCAGCCGAGCGGGGACAGCC
>NZ_JBHUXV010000116.1:0-28578 GCF_042669125.1 Streptomyces sp. NPDC057253
CCCGCAGGGCGTGCCCGCACCGGCCGGGCGCCGGGCCCGGCGGGACGGCGGCGAGCAGCACGCGCTGCCGGCGGCCTTGCCCGCGGGCGGCTCCGCCGGAGCCGGTCAGCAGCCTCAGGGGCAGCTCCAGATCGCCGGACAGGGCTCGCAGGGCGACGGCGCACCGCAGCAGGACGGGCGCCGACGGCGTGCGCTCGCCGCCGCCTCGGAGCGGGCGGCCGCGCAGGAGGCGGCGCCCCGCTCGGTGTTCGCCCTCCCACCCGCCGACGCGGACCGCCCGAGCGACGCCGGCGCCGATACCGCCGCTGTTACGGCCACGGCGGGTCCGGGTCCGGGTGCGGGTCCGGTTCCGGCGCAGGGCCAGGTTCCGGGGCTCGGCCAGGTGCCGGTCTCCGGGCTGGGTCAGGTACCGGTACCGGGGCTGGGCCAGGTGCCGATCTCGGGGCTCGTGCCGGGACAGCTTCCGGGCCAGGCCCAGATGCCGGGGCAGGCCCCGGTTGTGGGGCAGGTACCGGGTCAGCCGGGACAGATCGCGGGACAAGTCCCGGGACAGATCCCGGGACAGATCCCGGGGCAGATCCCGGGGCAGGGACAGCTGCCCGGCCCTGGCCAGGAACAGCTCCCCGGGCAGATCCAGACTCAGGGCCAGGCCCCGGTCCCGGGGCAGGTGCCGGGGCAAGCCCCGGTCCCCGGGCAAGCCCCGGTCCCCGGGCAAGTCCCCGTCCCCGGGCAGCTCCAGGCACCCGGGCAGCTCCAGGCACCTGGGCAGCTCCAGGTCCCCGGCCAGGCGCAGGCTCCGGTTCCGCCGCAGGCCGCCGGCCAGATCCAGCCCCCGGCACAGGGACAGGCACCGGCCCCCGGCGCCCCCGTCCCGGCGAACGGGCTCGCGCAGGTTCCCGGCCAGGGGCTCGTCGCCGGTCAGCCCGGCGGCCCGTCCGACGGTCACGGTGACGACGGTCGGCACGACGCCGTCCCGCAAGACCAGGCCGACGACCACACCCCACCGCAGCCGCACCCCACCACCGCCCCGACGGGCCGACGCCGACGGGCCGTCGCCCAGCCGGCCGAGGCGCCCGGCACGCCCGCACAGGGAGTCGCAGCCCAGGCAGCCGTGCCCGGTCAGGCAGCTCCAGGTCAGGCCGTTCCCGCAGGAGTTCCTACGGCCCCTGCCCCCCAGGTCCCCGCCGCGGTGCAGCCGGGGCAGTACCCGGGTGTCCCCGTGCAGAACGCCACCGGCGAGGCCGGTCTCGTCGAGCAGGCCGTCGCCGCCCCGGCCTCACCCATGCAGGCCGCTCCTCCGCAGCCCGCCCCGGCGCAACCCGTCCTTCCGCAAGGCGTCCCGGTCCAGCCCGGTCTCGCGCAGCCCGGCCGGCCCCTCCCCGCCGAGGCACCCCAGCCGCAGGCCCCGGGCCTGGTCACGCCCCAGCCCGCGCCGACACCCGAAGCCGGGCCCGCCACTCCGCCGCCCGGCGTCCAACTGCCCCCGGACGCGGCACAGGCACAAGCACAGGCCCGCGCGGCACAACCACTCCCCGCCGAAGCCGCAACCGCAGCCGCTGCCACAGCCGCGACCACCGCAACAACCGGCACCGCCCCCATCGACCCCAACTCGACCCAGGGCCACGCGATCAGCGTGCGGACGCTCGGGCAGGGTGTCCCCTTCACCCGGCAGGCGGCCCAGGTGCAGCAGCCGGGCCCGGCCACGCCTCCGCCGCACCAGCCGGGCGGTTCGGGCCGGCGGCGCAAGCTCGGCACCCGGCCCGACCCCGCGGTCGCCGCGGCCCCGGAACAGGCGGCCCGTCCGCACCCGGCCGCCGAACAGGCCCCGGCGGCGGCGCAGGCACCGCAGCCGCAGCCCTCGCTCGCCGGGCAGTCGCGGCTCGCGCACGCCACCGAGGCGGCCGGACGGTCGTACGCCATAGGAGCGCCGGACGAGAACGCCGCCGAGGGGCCCGAGCCGCTGGACGGTCCCGGTGGGGCCGTGGAGATCCCGGACACCCCCCGGCCGCAGCCGATGGACGACGAGCTGCCCCCGGAGCCGCTCGACAACCCGCGGCGGCTGCTGGTGTGGCCCGCGCCGGACGTGACGACCCAGCAGGCGCTCAGCGACCGCGGGTACCGGCCGGTCATCGTGCAGTCGCGCGAGGAGGTCGACGCGCAGATCGCGGCCTTCCCCGCCGCGCTGTTCGTGGACCCGCTGACCGGGCCGATCACCCGCACCGCGCTCCAGTCGCTCCGGCAGGCGGCGGTGGCGTCCGAGGTGCCGATCATGGTGACCGCGGGGCTCGGACAGGCCTCGCGGGAGGCGGCCTACGGCGCCGATCCCGCCGTACTCCTGAAGGCGCTGGCGCCTCGGGACAGCGAGCAGCATCCGCCGCGGGTGCTGCTGATCGAGGAGCACGCGGAGATCGCGCTGGCGCTGACGGCGACGCTGGAGCGGCGGGGCATGCAGGTCGCTCGCGCGGCCAGTGACGCGGATGCCGTGACCCTGGCCGGTCAGCTCAGGCCCAACCTCGTCGTGATGGACCTCATGCAGGTGCATCGGCGGCGGGCCGGGATCGTGGACTGGCTGCGGGCGAACGGGCAGCTGAACCGGACGCCGCTGGTGGTGTACACGGCGGCCGTGGATCAGGCGGATCTGCCGCGGCTGGCTTCCGGGGAGACGGTGTTGTTCCTGGCCGAGCGGTCCACGAGTGCTGAGGTGCAGGCTCGGATCGTCGATCTGCTGGCTCGGATCGGCACGAACTGAGGGCCCGTCGTCGTCCGCGGGTCCGTTGTGGCTGGTCGCGCAGTTCCTAACGTCCCTGTCGGGGCGCTGCCAACCGCCTCGCCGCCTCCTTCACCGAAGCCCTCAGCCGCTCCCCGTCCCCGGCCTCCCCTCCCACCAGGATCCGCTTCATCTGCGGCACCACCGCCGCCCAGTTCGCCACCGCGATCAGCAGGAACAGCAGGTCGCGGGGTGGGATGGCGTCGGTGACGACGCCGCGGGCCTGGCCGTCCTCGAGGGTCGCGACCTTCGCGCGGTAGTGCTCCTGACGCTCCGCCTCGTCGGGGAGTTCGGCCGTGGCGCCGTACTCCAGGCCCTCCCAGAAGAGCAGGCGCAGCACCTCGGGGTGGGCCTCGTGGTAGTCCATGAGGCGGTCGATCCAGCTCTCGATGTCGTCCGGGTCGACCGGGACGGCGATCGCGAGGTCGAGCATGACCTTGCCGAGGACCTTGGTGAACAGCTCCGCCTTGTTGCCGAAGTAGGCGTAGATCAGCTGCTTGTTGGCCTTGGCCTCGGTCGCGATGCGGTCGATGCGGGCGCCCGCGATGCCGTGGCGGGCGAACTCCGCGACCGCCGCCTGGAAGATCCGGGCCTTGGTCGCCTCGGGGTCCCTTGCTGCTGCCATGGGGGTCAGGGTACGGGCGGCGGGGGAAGTAACCAACTACTTGGTTGACAGGGAATCGGAGGCGCTCCCACACTGTTGGACTGTTCCAACCAACCAGTTAGTTGCCAGAGCTGACTCGAAGGAGTCCACCGCTCATGCCGACAGCAACCGCCACCACAGGACGGTCCACCGAGGCCCCCGCCCGCCGCGCGGGCTCCCTGCTCCTCGTCCTCATCGCCGTCTGCACCGCCGTCACGGCCGCCAACATCTACCTCGCGGCCCCGCTGCTCCCCCTCATCGCCCACGACTTCGGCTCGACCGCCTCCGCGGTGGCCTGGGTCGCCTCGGTCGCCCAGTTCGGCTACGCCTTCGGACTGCTCGTCTTCGCCCCGCTCGGCGACAGCGTGAACCGGCGCCGGCTCGTCGCCGTCCTCTCGCTCGTCACCACCGCGGCCCTGACCGCCGCCGCCCTCGCGACCGGCACCACCGTCCTCGCGGCCGCCGTCCTGGTCGCCTCCGCGGCCACCGTCGTGCCCCAGCTGCTGGTCCCGCTGGTCGCCCAGCGCGCCCCCGCCGACCGCCGGGCCCGGCACGTGGCGGCCGTCATCGCGGGCCTGTTCACCGGGATCGTCGCGGCCCGGGTGCTGGGCGGGCTGATCGGTCAGGCCTTCGGCTGGCGGGTGGTGTTCGTGGGCGCGGCCGTACTGACGGCCGCCCTCGGACTCGCCACGGCCTACGCCCTGCCCGCCGAGCGCCCCCGCCGCTCCGGCCCGCTCTTCTCCGGCCTGACCACCCTCCCGTCCCTCGTCCGCCGCTCGCCCGAGCTGTGGCGCGCGTGCGTGCGGCAGGCCGGGATGTACGGCGCCTGGAGCGCGCTGTGGACCTCGCTGGCCCTGCTGCTGACCGGCCCGGCCTACGGCCTGTCGACCGCCACCGCCGGGCTCTTCGGTCTCTTCGGACTCACCGCGAGCGCGGTGGCGCCCCTGGCCGGAGGGTTCGTGGACCGCTTCGGCGCCGCGACGGTCGTACGGTCGGCCTATCTGCTGGCCGCGGTGTCCGTGCCGCTGTTCTGGCTCGGCGGGCACACGCTGTGGGCGCTGTTCGTGGCGGCGATCGCCGTCCACGCGGCCCTGGTCGCCTCCCATGTCGCCAACCAGACCCTCGCCCTGACCACCACCTCCACCCCGGCCACCGCCAACACGGCCTACGTCGTCGCCGGCTTCGCGGGCGGCGCGACGGCGTCCGCGCTCGCGGCCTCGGCCTTCGGCTGGTGGGGCTGGGGCGGCGTGTGCGCGGTGGCGGGCGTGTGGCTGGGGCTGGGGTGGCTGACCACTTCGGTACGGCGGTGACGCATGCGGTACGGCGGCCAGGGCCCCCGGTACTCGTCCGGGGCGCCCTGACCGCCGTGTCGTTCAAGTGACCTGCGAGTTGTGCTCAGAGCTTGGTGACGTCCAGCTCGCCCTCCGCGTACTGCCGGCGCAGGACCTTTTTGTCGAACTTTCCGACGCTCGTCTTCGGGACCGCCGCGATGATCGACCAGCGCTCCGGGAGCTGCCACTTGGCGATCTTGCCCTCGGCTGCCAGGAAGGCTCGCAGGGACTCGAAGTCGGCGGTGGAGCCCTCCTTCAGGACGACCGTGGCCAGCGGGCGCTCGCCCCACTTGTCGTCGGGGACGGCGACGACCGCGGCCTCGGTGACGTCCGGGTGGGACATCAGGGCGTTCTCCAGGTCCACGGACGAGATCCACTCGCCGCCGGACTTGATGACGTCCTTGGCGCGGTCGGTGAGGGTGAGGAAGCCGTCGGGGGAGATGGTGCCGACGTCGCCCGTCTTCAGCCAGCCGTCCGCGCTGAACTTGTCGGCGGGGCGCAGGGGTTCGGCCTCGGGGCCGTTGTAGTAGGCGCCGGCGATCCAGGCGCCGCGGACCTCCAGCTCGCCCGCGGACTCGCCGTCCCAGGGCAGGCGCTCGCCGCCGGGGCCGGTGAGGCGGGCCTCGACACCGGCCGGGAAGCGGCCCTGGGTGAGGCGGTAGGCGAACTCCTCGGGGGTGCCGACGACATGGGCCGGCGGGCGGGCGATGGTGCCGAGCGGGGAGGTCTCCGTCATGCCCCAGGCGTGGCAGACCCGCATGCCGAGCGCGTCGAAGGCCTCCATGAGGGAGGGCGGACAGGCCGAGCCGCCGATGGTGACCTGGGTGAGCGAGGAGACGTCACGGGGCTTCGCGGTGAGCTCGGCCAGCAGGCCCTGCCAGATGGTGGGGACGGCCGCCGCGTGGGTCGGCCGCTCGCGCTCGATCATCTCGGCGAGGGGCGCCGGCTGGAGGAAGCGGTCCGGCATCAGCATGTTGACGCCGGTCATGAAGGTGGCGTGCGGCAGTCCCCAGGCGTTGACATGGAACTGGGGGACGACCACGAGCGAGGTGTCCTGGTCGGTCAGGCCCATCGACTGGGCCATGTTGACCTGCATGGAATGCAGGTAGATCGAACGGTGGCTGTAGACCACGCCCTTGGGGTCGCCGGTGGTGCCGGAGGTGTAGCACATGGCGGCGGCCTGGCGTTCGTCCAGCTCGGGCCAGTCGTAGCTGGTGGGCTTGCCGGCGATCAGGTCCTCGTACTCGTGCACGCGCGCGTGGGAGCCTTCGAGGGCCGTGCGGTCGCCGGGGCCCGAGACCACCACGTGCTCGACCGTCTTGAGGTGCGGGAGCAGCGGGGCGAGCAGGGGGAGCAGCGAACCGTTGGCGATGACCACCCGGTCGGCCGCGTGGCCCACGATCCAGGCCAGCTGCTCGGCGGGGAGGCGGAGGTTCAGGGTGTGCAGGACCGCGCCCATGGAGGGGATCGCGAAGTACGCCTCGACGTGCTCGGCGTTGTTCCACATGAGGGTCGCCACGCGCTCGTCCTCGACGACTCCGAGGTCCTCGCGCAGGGCGTGCGCCAGCTGGGCGGCGCGGGTGCCGACCTCGGCGAAGGAGCGGCGGTGCGGCTCCGGCTCGCCGGTCCAGGTGGTCACCTGTGAGGTGCCGTGGATCGACGACCCGTGGGTCAGGATCCTGGAGATCAGCAGCGGTACGTCCTGCATGGTGCTCAGCACGGCGTCCTCCCGGGGCGACATTGCCTACGCGGTAGTAAGGGATGCGCCGATTCTGCGCACATACCGCGCGGTATGTCACTAGAGCCGGGCGATCGATCACGTCACGTTGTGCTCACAACGGACGGTCGCGCCGCTGGGTTCCCTAGCGGGCGAGCACCAGTTCCGGGTCCTCGCGGAGCTTGCCGAGCGCCCGGGACACCGCGGACTTCACGGTGCCGACGGAGACGCCGAGCACCTCGGCGGTCTGCACCTCGCTGAGGTCCTCGTAGTACCTGAGGACGACCATCGCGCGCTGCCGGGCGGGCAGCTTCATGATCGCCCGCCACATGGCGTCGTGCAGGGCCTGCTGCTCGGCGGGGTCGTCCTCGCCGGGCACCAGCTCGGGCTCGGGGATCTCGTCGGTCGCGAACTCGTCGACCTTGCGCTTGCGCCACTGCGAGGTCCGCGTGTTCAGCAGGGCCCGGCGCACATAGCCGTCGAGGGCCCGGTGGTCCTCGATGCGCTCCCAGGCGACATAGGTCTTGGTCAGGGCGGTCTGCAGCAGGTCCTCCGCGTCGCTCGGGTTCGCGGTCAGCGACCGGGCGGTACGCAGCAGCACCGGCTGGCGGGCCTTCACGTACGAGGCGAACGAGGGGTACGCGAGGGTCTGCGTCGCCGGAACGGCGGCCTTCGAAGCGCTGGTGCAGACGGGTGTGGTCATGGCTCCACGCTAGGTTCGAGACCGCCTCCCCCTCATCGGCCACAGGTCCCGAAGAGGACTCCGCCTCAGGTTGTAGAAGTGGTGCTGACTGCACCTCCTGTAGGTGGAGGAACGGGGTCGAGGTACTGCGGGTTCACCCCTGGGGGTCACCCGTCCGAGGTGAGCACCAGGCCGGACGTCGGCACCCCCGTCCCGGCTGTCACAAGGACCCGTCCGGCCTGCGGCACCTGGTTCACCGCCGTCCCCCGCAGCTGGCGTACCGCCTCCGCGATGCCGTTCATCCCGTGGAGGTACGCCTCGCCGAGCTGGCCGCCGTGGGTGTTGAGCGGGAGGCGGTCCTCGCGCACGAAGTCCGCCGCCTCCCCCTTCCCGCAGAAGCCGAACTCCTCCAGCTGCATCAGGACGAACGGGGTGAAGTGGTCGTAGAGGATCGCCACGTCGACGTCCTCGGGAGTGAGGCCGGAGCTGCTTCGGAGGTTGCGGGCGACCACGCCCATCTCGGGGAGGCCGGTGAGGTCGTCGCGGTAGAAGCTGGTCATCTGCTCCTGGGCGCGGCCGGCGCCCTGGGCGGCGGCCGCGATCACGGCGGGCCGCTGCGCGAGGTCACGCGCGCGTGCGCGGGAGGTCACGACGATCGCCTGGCCGCCGTCGGTCTCCTGGCAGCAGTCGAGGAGTCGCAGCGGCTCGACGATCCAGCGGGAGGCCGCGTGGTCGGCGAGGGTGATGGGGCGGCCGTGGAACCAGGCCGCCGGGTTCGTGGCCGCGTACCTGCGGTCGGTCACGGCCACATGGCCGAAGGCCTCCGGGGTGAGGCCGTAGGTGTGCAGATAGCGCTGGGCCGCCATCGCCACCCAGGACGCCGGGGTGAGCAGGCCGAAGGGGAGCGCCCAGCCGAGGGCGACTCCCTCGGCGGAGGGTTCGCGGTGCTGGACGCCCGAGCCGAAGCGGCGGCCCGAGCGCTCGTTGAAGGCGCGGTAGCAGACGACCACCTCGGCCACGCCCGCCGCGATCGCCAGCGCCGCCTGCTGGACGGTCGCGCAGGCCGCGCCGCCGCCGTAGTGGACCCGGGAGAAGAAGGACAGCTCGCCGATCCCGCAGGCCTGGGCGACGGTGATCTCCGGGCTGGTGTCCATCGTGAAGGTGACCATGCCGTCCACGTCGGCGGGGGTGAGCCCGGCGTCGTCGAGGGCCGCGCGGACCGCCTCGGCGGCGAGGCGCAGCTCGCTGCGGCCGGAGTCCTTGGAGAACTCGGTGGCGCCGATGCCGACGATCGCGGCCTGTCCGCCGAGCCGGTCACGCGCGCGCGTGCTCATGCGGGACCGTCCAGGGTGAGGGTGACCGTGCCCGTCACGTGCTGGCCGAGGCCATTGGCTCCTACGACCCGGACGGTCGCGGTGGTGCCTTCGAGGCTCTCTATCGTGCCCGTCAACACCATGGTGTCCCCCGGGTAGTTGGGCGCGCCCAGTCTGATCGCCACCTTTCTGAGCACCGCGCGTGGCCCGAAGTGGTCGGTGAGGTAGCGGCCGACCAGGCCGTTGGTCGTCAGGATGTTCATGAAGACGTCCGGGGAGCCCTTGGCGCGGGCCGCCTCCGCGTCGTGGTGCACGTCCTGGTAGTCGCGGGAGGCGACGGCCCCAGCGACGATCAGGGTGCGGGTGACCGGGATCTCCAGCGGGGGCAGTTCGTCACCGGGCTTCACGCGTCCTCCTCGGCGGCGCTGAAGACGGGGAGCACCGACTCGTCGTCGTAGGAACGGAATTCCAGCCGCACCGGCATCCCGATCCGCACCTTGTCGTACGGCGTCCCGACCACGTTGCTGATCATCCGCACGCCCTCGGCGAGTTGGACGAGGGCGACGGCGTAAGGCGGCTCAAATGCCGGGAAGGGCGGGTGGTGCATGACGACGTACGAGTACACCGTGCCCTCGCCGCTCGCCTCGACGGTGTCCCAGCCGGGGTCGCCGCAGTGGGCGCAGCCCGGGAGCCAGGGGAAGCGGAGGGTGGCGCAGGCGGTGCAGCGCTGGATGAGGAGCCGGTGCCGGGCGACGCCCTCCCAGAAGCCGGCGTTGTCGCGGTTGACGACGGGCCGGGGGCGGGCGGGGCGGGGTGACGGTTTCTTCCGTCCCGCGGGGGCGTACTTGAGGATGCGGAAGCGGTGGGTGCCGACGAGGGTCTCGCCCACGTGGACGTCGGTGCGGGTGGTGACGAAGTGGCCGGTGCCGAGCTTGGTGGTCTTCCTGGCCGAGACCGACTCGATCACGGTGTCGAAGGTGATCTCGTCGCCGGGGCGCAGCGGGCGGAGGTACTCCTGCTCGCAGTCGGTGGCGACGACCGAGGTGCAGCCGGACTCGTCGAGGAGGGCGAGGAGTTCGTCGTACGCCCGCGCGCGGCCGGTGTGTCCGGTGAGGCCGCCCATCGTCCAGGCCTGGAGCATGGTGGGCGGGGCGACGGCGTCGGGGCCGGTGTAGGCCGGGTTGGTGTCGCCCAGGGCCTCGCACCAGTGGCGGATCATGGGGACGTTGACGGGGTCCTTGCCGGTGGCGGCCACGGCGGCGGGGTGCCCTTCGTAGGCCTTGAGCCGGGCCGTCAGGTCGTCGTCGTCCACGGGCGCACGCCTCCCTCGCTCACGGGTTTCTGACTGTCCGTCAGATCTGAGGGGTTGTCAAGGTCGTTGCCGTGCGCTCGAAGACGGTCGTTGCCACGCGGCCGAACACGGTCGTTGCCATGTGCTCGAACACGCCTGCGCGGCGGCGCCGAAGCACCGCCGCGCGGACGTGTCACCTCCCCGAAGAGCTCCCCTGCGGCACCCCCTCCCTTGAAGCCCTTGCTTGAAGCCCTCCCGTGAATCCCCCTGTGGAACTCCCCCTCGATCTCCCCCCGGAGCGCTCTGCGGCCGAGGGCCGGTCAGCCCCGGTGCATCCCCGTCACCACCACAGCGGGGAGAAGTTGACGGACGTGTTGTTGTTCCCCTGATTGATGGCCGTGAACGCGGAGCCGTTGACCTGCGCGGTGTTGCTCTGGTTCGAGGCGCCCGAGCCGACGGCGTTCTGCTGGGTGGTGGACGAGTTGCCGTGGTTGTCGCGGCCCACTCCGCTGCCCACGATGCTCGCGACTCCCGCGTTCGATCCGTTGTCCGCGAAGCCGCCGTTGTCCGCCGCCGCGACGCCGGTGAAGAGCGCGGCGGCGAGGGGGAGGGCGGAGACGGCGGCGATGACGCGGGCGGTACGGATGCTTGCCATGGTGTTTCCTCCAGAACCCGGCCTGGTGCCGGTGGTACGTCAAGTACGGGTGTTTCCGGGGCAGTTGGCCGACCGTCCCGGTGCTGTGCACGACGTCGCGAGACCAGAGTTGCCCACCGGATCCCCGGCGAACCAGAGCGGAAGGGGTTATTCCCCCTGAAGCGTGAGGACAAGTCGATAAACCCCTTTCGCGACTTCACCGGGCAGTTCGGGGCGGTGGGGACGGTCGGTGATCAAGCGCCGCAACAGGGAAAGCGTTCCGGCAGATTTCCGGCCAATCGTGACCGCCCGGCGAGTCGCGTCCGCTCACTCTTCCCTTTTTCGAACATGCGTACGAACATAGAGGCATGGCCACCACAGACCGGCAGGCCACGACGCTGGCCCTCGCCCACGCCCTGTCAGCCGCCGAGCGCGGGCTGGCCGTGATCCCCCTGTCCCGCAGCAAGCTCCCGGCCCTGCGCTCCCCCCACCGCGACGACCCTCTGGCCGCCCCCTGTCACGGCGAGTGCGGGGCGTTCGGACACGGGGTCTACGACGCCTCGACCGACCCCGTCCGCATCCGCGAGCTCTTCGCCGCCGCGCCCTGGGCGACCGGCTACGGCATCGCGTGCGGCCTGCCGCCCCACCATCTGATCGGCATCGACCTGGACACCAAGTCGGGCACGGACTCCTCGGCGGCCCTGCGCGAACTGGCGCTGCGCCATCTGTTCACGATCCCCGACACGGTCGTCGTCCTGACCCCGAGCGGTGGCCGCCACCTGTGGCTCACCGGCCCGCCGGACGCGGCCGTCCCCAACTCGGCCGGCCGGCTGGCCCCGGGCATCGACATCCGGGGCGCCGGCGGCTATCTCGTCGGCCCCGGCTCCCGCACCGAACACGGCACCTACGGCACGGCACCGGGCACGGCCCACCTGGCCCCGGCGGCCTGCCCGCCCGCCCTGCTCCGCCTGCTGCTCCCGCCACCGCGCCCCACCCACCCCGCGACCCATCCCTCGGCCGGCGACCAGGGCCAGGGGCTGGTCCAGTTCGTCCTCGCCGCGCACGAGGGCCAGCGCAACACCCGGCTGTTCTGGGCGGCCTGCCGCGCCTACGAGAACGGCATCGGCCCGGCCCTGGTCGCCCCCCTGGTGGACGCGGCCCTCGACACGGGCCTCACGGAGCGGGAGGCCCGAGCGACGATCGCCTCGGCGGCCCGGATGACGGGGCGCCGGGGGTGACAGGACCCCCGAGGAGGCCGCCGATGTGGCGAACCGCCGTGCTTTACACCGGCGGCCGCCGCCTCGCCCGGTGCTCCGTCAGCCACTTCGCGGCGTAGGCCACCGCCGGGGCCAGGTCGAACAGACGGGCGTCGGCGGCGCCGATCCGGCCCCGGGTGACCGGGCGGTCGGGGAGGGACTCGTAGGTCTCGCCCAGGGCCGGGAAGTCGGAGGTGTCGAAGTCCACGTCCCGGTAGCGGTGCCAGCGCCGTCCCGAGCCGTCGTCGACCGCGCAGCCGTACTCCCGGCTGCCCTGGCCCGGCACCCGGTACTCGGCCAGGTGGAAGGAGGTGCAGACCGAGTAGCCGACGCCGAGCAGCAGGACGCGGGCCGACAGTTCCTCCAGGCGGGCCAGCGGGGACTCCTCGCCCAGGTGACAGTTCAGGTCGTGCCCGGCGGTGATGAGCGCCGCGGCCGGCCCCAGCGCGGCGAAGGAACTCTGCGGGTGGTCGCTGCGCAGCGCGCCCGGCCGGGTGCGGACCTCCTCCGGCAGCACACCGACCCCGTAGCTGGGGGTCAGCGCGGGATCGAACGCGGGCAGCGTCGCCCGCAGCCCGGCCCACTCCGCCGCCGGCACGGACCGCCCCCGGGTCAGGGGCCAGCGGGACGGGTCGGAGTTGTCGGGGGTCTGGGTGTAGGCGACCAGGGTGCCGTCGGCGCCGAGCGCGTCCAGGAGCGAGTCGACCACGGCCCGCGCCCCGCCGTGCACGGGCCCGACGGCCCGCAACGACGAGTGCACCAGCACGGTGTCGCCGGGCCGGATGCCCAACGCCCGGAGCTGGGAGGACAGTTCGTCCCGGTGGAGGAGGGCGGTCTCGGTCAACTCGGTACTCCCTGAAGGACGTTCGTGTGCTCACGCGGCGCTACGGCCGGGCTCAGTTCCGCCGGCAGCGGCGCCGACCACAGCAGCCGCAGGTCGTGGCGGACCGCGGAGGCCAGCGGCCGGCCCTGCGGGCTCCCGCCGTCGAGGAACTCGCGCAGTCCGACGTCCCCGCCCCTGGCCATGGTGTACGGCGGTACCGAGTGCCGGGACAGCACCAGCGCCCCGGGACCGGCGCCCCGCTCGGCCCCGGCCGCGAACAGGTGTCGTACGGCGTGGAAGTGGCGTTCCTGGAGGCCGCCGACGTCGATCACCGTGGCATCGGCCGGGACGGCGGTGCCCTGGCGCAGGGTGAGCGGGACCGCGGCGCGGTCGTGGACCAGGACATGGGCGGCCGCGTAGCGCAAGGTCTGCTCGTCGGCGGTGGCGCCGCCCTTGCCGCCGAGCCGTTCCAGGACGCGGGACCGCCGGGCCGGGGTCAGGGTGCGCACCAGGTCGTCCAGCGCGGTGACGACCCCGGGCGCCGGCAGGGCGTCGTACAGCCCGAAACGGCCCGGTACCAGGGACGACAGGAGCAGACCGAGGCAGCGGGCCAGCAGGGTGGTCTCCTCGGCGACGGCGGCCCCGGACAGGCCGTTGACGCGGCAGCCGAGGGAGCCGGCCAGCACGATCTGAAGGTGCGGGGCGCGGTGGCCGGCCTCGGTCAGCCGGGACGCCATCCGGACGGCCGGCAGGACGTAACTGAGCGCCCGCAGCGGGATCGTGGTGCTGGCGCCGTACACGACCCGCAGCACCAGCGGAGCCCGGACGGCCTCGCCCGCGGCCCGCAGCAGCGCGGCGACACCGTGCCGGGGCAGACCCTGGACGTACCCCGAGCGTCTGGCCTCGGGGCCGACGAGCGCGTTCAGCAGCCGGGGGCGCAGCCGGTTGACCTCACCGGTCTCCTGCGGATCGACGCACGGGGGCAGGGTGTCCAGGAGACCGCGCACGTCGGTGTCGGTGAGGGGCCGGGTTTCCTTGCCCGGCCCCAGGATTGGCACGCCCCGCAGGACGGCCGTGAGCAGATTGGCCTGCTTCTTTCCCAAGGGTGGTACCCCTGCGAAGACGTTGGGCATCGCACCTGACAATTCGCCAAAAAACCCTGAATGGTTACGAGTTGATGGCCTGGATTGTGTCACGGCAGGTCACCCGGGATCACCCGAAACGGGAAAGAAGGGCATAACCGGATCAGGTCGGCGGCATCTCCAGGTCGAAGTCGATCCGCTTGCGGTCACGCATCGCCCGGACCGTGGGATGCTCCGGCCCGAACTCCTGCTCGGCGGCGCGCCGCGCGCTCCTGAGCTCCTGCTCGGCGTCGGTGTCACCCAACAGGCTGCGGTCCAGGGCGACGTTGAACTCCGCGCAGAGCACCCGGGGGTGGTAGTCGCGGTAGAGGTCGCGATAGGCCTCCCGCACCTCCTCGTCCTGGGCCAGCGCCGCCTCGTGACGGCGCAGCACGGACAGCACGCCGGCCCGGTTGGCCCGGCAGGCCACGGTGGCGGGGTGCGTGGCGCCCAGCCGCTCGACGAGGAGCGGCAGCGTCTCGTCGGCGAGTGCCAGCGCCCGTTCGGTCTCCCCCTGGTTGCGCAGGATGGCGACGAGGTTGGTGGCCGCCGCCAGGCTGAAGGGGTGCTCCGCGCCGAGGCGCTCGCGGTAGCGCTCGAAGTTCCGTGTGCCGAGCCGCAGCGCCTCCGCGCCCCTGCTCGGGTCCAGCTGGGACAGGGCGAGCAGGTCGCAGGCGAGGTTGGCGGTGCACGACATGGTGTCGGGGTGCCCCT
Source organism: Streptomyces sp. NPDC057253 (assembly GCF_042669125.1). Classification (NCBI taxonomy): domain Bacteria; kingdom Bacillati; phylum Actinomycetota; class Actinomycetes; order Kitasatosporales; family Streptomycetaceae; genus Streptomyces; species Streptomyces sp. NPDC057253. The sequence continues at coordinate 14,293 of NZ_JBHUXV010000116.1, forward strand.
CGCCGTAGCGCTGCCGGTAGACGTTCAGGGTGGACCGGGTCTGGGCCTCCGCCTCGGCGTAGTGACCGAGCCGGCGCTGGGTCACCGCGAGGGAGGTGTCCGTGCGCAGCACGTCGTTCGACTTCTCGCCCTGGAGCTTGACGAACCGCCTGCGGATCTCGAAGAGCAGGTCGAGGGAGCCCTGGTAGTCCCCCATCTCACGGCGGTCGAGCGCCACGCCGTTGGCGAGGATCCAGGTGACGCGGTGCTGGAGGCCCAGGGCCTGCCGGCACCTCTGGTACGCCTCCGTGGCCCGCTCCAGGGCTTCCGCCGGACGGCCGGCGAGGTTCAGGGACACCCCGAGGTTGTTGGCCGCGCGGAGGGTCTCCTCGTGGTCGGGGCCGAAGTGCGGGCTGTTCAGGTAGAGCTCGTAGGTGCGGCGGTCCTCGTCGTGCGCCTCCGCGTAGCGCCCGAGGCCCCGCAGGTCGGCCCCGTAGTTGCGGGCGGTGACCAGGCTGTATCCGTCGTCGGGGCCGAGTTGCTCGCGCTGGCGCCGCAGGGTGTCGGAGTCCAGCTCGTGGGCCTCCGGGTAACGGCCCAGGGAGCGCAGCGGGTTGGCCACCTGGGCGGCCAGCCGCAGCCGGAGGTGGTGGTCGGCGCCGAGGGAGTCGGTCCAGACGTCGAGCGCCTTCTGGCCGAGCGCGGCGGCGGCGCGGTGGTCGCCGATCCGCCACTGGTTGCGGACCTGGCGGATGACCCACTCGCACACCCGCGCGTCGGTGTTGAACAGCGCCTCCGAGGGCTCCAGATGGGGCAGCAGCTCCGCGAACCGCTCCCGGGCCGCGGCGCTGTCCTCCTGGAACGCGGCCGAGGGCAGCGCGCCCGCCAGCACCAGCTGTGCCTGACGCCGGGTCCGTGCCTCGCGCTCGGGGTCCTCCTTCAGCCACTCCCGCACCGCGGCCTGGACCAGCCGGTGCACCTGGATGGAGCCGCTCTGCTGGTCCACGGTGGCCAGCGCGTACCGGCCGAGGTCGCGGATCAGGTAGCCCATCACCATGGGGTCGAGCACCGACTCGTCGCCGGTCTCCTCGGCGAGCCGGTTGCGCATGGCGTCGCTGTAGAGCAGCGAGTGCGCGATCGGCTCGGGGGAGAGGTAGGCACACAGCTCGAGGAGGCGGACCGCGGCGGGCCGTTCGTTGCCCAGCCGGTCGACGGTCAGCCGCCAGACCGCGAGGAGGGACTCCTGCTGGCTGTCGCCGGCGCCTCCGGAGCCGTTCAGCACCGCGCTGACCTGGTTGTTGACCCGGTCGAGGTAGGTGTCCAGCGGCATGGCCGTCTGGCGCAGCCAGGCCGCGGCGATCTCCATGGCCATGGGGAAGTCGCCGAGCGTGTCGGCGATCCGGTCGGCGTCCTCGACCGAGAGCCCGTCCACCCGGCGGCGCAGCAGGGCGACGCTCTCGGAGCGGTGGAAGGCGTCGACCTCCACGGCGATCTGGTTCTCCTCGTGGGGAGAGCGCCGGGCGGTGAGAATGACGTGACCCGGCCCCTCGGCTGGAAGGTACCGTTCCACCGTTGTGTCTCCCTCGTCCCTGTGCTGGGTCCCGCCGTCCGCGTCCTGGCTCTCGGTGACGTTGTCGAAGACCAGGAGCCAGCGACCATGATCTCCGTTTTGGAGGGCGTTCATGGTCGCCTGGACGCGTTCGTCGACCGTGTCACCCGGAATGCCCAGCTCCAGCCCGAGCTCCGCGAGGAGCTGCGGAATCCGGTTGGGTTGCTCCGCCGGGATCCAGTGGACGAGGTCGTACTGGGAACCGTAACGGTGGACATACTCCTGCGCGATCTGAGTCTTGCCGATCCCGCCGAGGCCGTAGAGGAACACTTTTCCGACGGGCGTGTCCGCGCGCAGCGACTCGGCGCTCAGCTCGTAGCGCAGCCGGTCCAGTTGTACGTCGCGGCCGGTGAAGGCGTTGTTGCGGCGCGGCACGTTGAAGATCCTGGGGACCAGGCCCGGATAGGCGATGCCCTCGCTGACGGCGGTGGCCGGGGCCTCCAGTTCGAGCAGGGCGAAGACCTGGGTGAGGACGTGCGGGGCGGACACGTCCGCCAGGGTGAATCCGGGCAGTCCGCGCAGGGCGAGTTCCGGCAGGTGCTCCCGGGTGCGCAGCCCGATGATCTTGGGGCCGTCGGGGGCCGCCGCCAGCGCCCGCACCTCGTCGGCGACCGGCGTGGTCGCGAAGTCGGGCGAGAGCAGCGCGATGACCACGTCGGCCCCGTCCGCCGGGCGGGTGGACAGGGGCACCGACGGACTGCTGCCGTGCAGGGTCACGGCGACTCCCCCGCCCTGGAGCTGGGCCGCGATCCACTCCGCCCAGGCGCCGTCGCGCAGCGCGAAGTCGACCCGTACCCGGGGCACGAGTCGGCCGCCGGGCACGGGCACCCGCTGGAAGCGGGACAACAGCTGCCTGCGCACCGGTTCCTCGACCGGTCGCAGGGCGGTGACCCGGCCGTCCGTGATCACCGAGGTGAGGCGTTCGTAGGCGCCCAGCAGCGAGGCGGGCTGGCGAGGCGTGTCCGCGACGGTGGCGAGGACCTCCTCGTAGGCGTAGAAGGGCTTGTAGGGGATCTCCACCGAGCCCCAGTAGCCGTCGGGATCGGCCGCCCGCGGGGTGTCCTTGAGGAACTCCTGGAAGCGGTGGCGGGCGTGCCCCCGGCTGATGGCCAGCTTCTCCTGCTCGGCGTCCTCCACCCGCATGGGCACGGGGAGGATCTTCACGTGCGGGGCGATCCGCCGTACGTCCGCGGCCACGCTGGCGCTGCCGTCCACCGACTGGGTGTTCAAGGTGAAGCAGTTGACGAGTACGTCCGGCATCAGCACCGTGGTGATGCCGGAGGTGTCGCTCCAGCCCGTACGGCTGTCGATCAGGGCGTAGTCGTAGCTGTGCCGCATGTCCTCGCGCAGGGCCTGGAGGAAGGCGGCCCCGTCGCGCTGTTCGTAGAAGCCCTTCCAGTCGTAGGTGTTGATGGTCTCGGAGTACTCGGGGGTCCGGCGCCCGGGGGAGACGAACAGGACGTAGCCGCCGCTGTCGAAGGTCCAGGTCAGGGCGGAGGCATAGCGCTCCACCCGGGCCTGCCGGCTGTAGTCGCCCCCGGCGGGCCTCGGCCTCGCCAGGTCGAAGCCGCGGATCAGGTCGATGACACCGGGCGTGGAGCGCAGCTCCGGGTCGCCCAGGAAGGGGGCGAAGTAGCGGTGCAGACCGGGCGCTTCCAGGTCCCAGTCCATGGCCAGGACACGTTTCCCGTTGCTCGCCAGGATCCAGGCCACGTTCGCCAGGGCCATGGTGCGGCCGGTTCCGCCCTTGAACGAGTAGAACGTGACGATCGTGCCGCACTCGTGGGTGCCGGTGCCACCCGAGTCGAACGTCATGAGGAGTACCTTCCGAGCAGGGGAAACGTATGGAGCCCTTCCGTCGGCGACGCCGGTGACCGCACGGCCTCCACCGACCTGAGGGCTTCGTTCTGCAGGCGGATGAGCACCTTGCGCAGGGACGAGGTGAAGCTCTCCGTGTCCGGGAGCCCCCAGCGTTCGTACTCGCTGTGGCGGGCGCGCAGCAGCGGGAGCGTGCGGTCCAGGAGTTCGTCGAGGGTGACCGTGAGTTCGGCCGATTCGGTGTCGTCGCGTGCCCGCGGTTCGAGCGCCGTCGTCGCCTCGGGACTTCGCCCGTCGACGGCGGCCAGGAGGCTGCGCTTGTCCCCCCGCATGGCCACCCAGGCGTCCACCAGCAGCACCACGAGCTGCTCGGGGTCCTGTTCCCGGCTGATCCGGTCGACGGTCTCCTCGTCCAGGGGCAGCACGGTCGCCGTGAAGTCGAGGGTGGTGGCGGTGTCCACCACCAGCGAGACCAGTGCCCCCTCCTCGCCGGGCGCGTACGGGGACCAGTTCAGGGGGGTCTTGCCGTAGCTCTGGCGTGTGTGCCGTTCCTCGGGCAGTTCGTCCCGGGCGGGGGCCGCCACCACGAAGCTGACCGACTGTCCGCTCACCGGCGCGGGGGCGCCGACGGGCGACTGGCTCCCTGACATGTCGAAGCCGTGCACCTCCGGAAGCCGCTCCGCGGCCGCGACGACGCGGTCGGCGATCGCCTCCAGCACTTCCTCGTACTCGGACCGGTAGCGCGCCCGCAGCCGCAGCAGATGCAGCAGCCCGTCCCGCCGGTAGGCCTCGGAGGCCACCCGCAGGGGCGGGTAGGGGACGACCTCGTCCAGCTCACCGGTCGGATCGGGCTCCCACATCACGGGTACGACGGCGTCGGCGCGGCGACCGGTCCTGGACCAGTGCAGATTGAGGCGCCGTTGGAAGTAGGACCACTCGGCCAGGCAGTAGGACTGAGCGAAGTAGGGCGTGGAGTGCAGCACCACCAGGACGGTGGAACGGCCCAGCAGATCCACCGAGATGTCCGACGACCGGGGCTCACCACGCGCCCCCACGCTGTCCGGCGGGCGTCCGGTGCGGCGGCCGACGAGGGCACAGAGGTCGTGGAAGAACGCCGCGACCCACTCCTCGTCGACGGTGCGCACGTGACTCAGGTAGAAGTGGCTCACGGTGACTCCAGTTGCTCGGCACGGCCCCGGGACGCGGGCTGCCTCGGGCTGTGCCGGACGGAGGCCGGATGCGGGCTGCCGTCCTCCTCGACATCAGCCCCACCAAATCGGCTTGATATTCGAATGTGGGAGAAACACGAACACGGGCTTTGCGCGCACGATAAGCGGCGATCGACACCTCGTCGGCCACCCGCCGCGCCTACGGTCCCGCCCATGCCCCCTCCTCCGTTCGACCGACCTCCCGGCTGGTCCCGCCCGCGATGGCGGAACCGCTGCTTACGCACTGCGGGTCGACCTCGGGGGCGGCGGCCGCACCCGGGCGGCGCCCGACGGAGGAGTGTCTTCCGCTTCCATCCGAACCACCCGGAAAGGTGTCACTCCCCGAACGCCCGCTTGACCGGACGGGTGAACGGGGCGCCGGTCCACCCGGAAGCCGTACGCCTCGGCCTCCTCGGTCATGTGCTCGACGAAGCAGGCGCCCCAGGCGGTCAGGGCGGCCCTGTTCCGCCACAGGACCCGCAGCGCCTCGGCCGCCTGGGTGCCACACCGCCGCAGCCGCTGCTCGGCCACCCGGGCCGGGGCGCCGTGCAGGGTGTGGGCGGCACGCGACCAGTAGGCCAGGAGGCCGATGTGCGCGTGGGTGCCGGTGAGCACACCCCCCAGCGGGCGGGGGTCGGGACGCCAGCCCACCCGGTGCCGCGTCCGGTCGTAGGGGTCGGCGAGGTCGACCAGATCGGTCAGGGAGCCCAGGGCGAGGTGACTGGTCTCGTGCAGGACCGTCTCGGCCAGCAGCAGGGGGTCCCGCTCGGGAGCGGCCGCCAGCGCGCCGTACGCCTCACGGGTGGACGAGCTGCGTCCGCGTCCGCGGGGTCCGGGCCGCAGCGGCACCAGGGCCGACCACAGGAAGGCGCAGTCGGCGGCCCGCTCCGGCGTCAGCTCGCTCAGCAGCGCCCAGGCCCGCGCCACGGCCGACTGCCACGCGGCCTGGCGGGCCGGGGACTGCCTTGACTGGACCGGGAAGCCGTAGACGTCCCGGTACGGGTCGGCGTCTTCCAGTACGACGGACAGGTGGGGGGCGAAGGGGGTCGCCGTAGCGTTGTCGTCGGGGTCCTGTTGAAGGCTCAGCATGCGGTTGTCAGGAAGGCTCTGAAGGCTCAGTGTCCGGTCCGTCCTTAGGCTGCGGTCCGCCCATGTCACCGTCCAGCCGTCCAGCCGGACGGTGTTCGCTCCGCCGGACAGCCGGACCACGCCCAGGGTGGGCAGCCACAACAACCCGTCGTGCGCCGGAAGGGACAGGCGGGGCCGCAGGCCGGCGCGCAACGCGGCGGCGTGTCCGAAGGTCCCGAGCCGGGCCAGGTCGAGGGCCAGGTCCGCGGTGGGCCCGGTGCCGTGCAGGGCGCGCAGGCACCGCCTGAGCCAGACGCCCGCGTGCGGGTGCAGCAGCACCTCCTCGAAGGCCCGCGGATCGGCCGCGTACGCCTGGACGCACAGGTCCCAGCCGGCCGACGCGTCCCGCGCCCACAGCTCGGGCACGGTCCGCCGGGCGGTGTCGGCCAGCCCCTTCAGAAGCAGCAGACGCCGGCTGACCTGCCCCCGGCGGAGCACCGCCAGGGCGGGGGCGGCCGGCCGGGAACGGGCCAGGGCCGCGAGGTCCCCGGCCGTCAGACGCAGCGCCGCGGGTTCGGTCACGAGGCCCTCCCGAACCACTTGACGGCGTCGGCCGCCACCCGGTCCCGGATGTGCGTGGTGAGCAGGCGGAGATCGGCGCAGAAGACGCTGGGGTTGTCGAAGCCGTTGCCGGGGCGGAAGCGGTGCGCCCGCAGCCCTCCGCCGCACAGCCCGACCACGGGACAGGCGACGCACTCCGCGGCGAGGGAAGCCGGTCCCGCGCCCCGGGCCGCGACCACCTCGGGATGCCCGGCCACGGTGTCGAAGTCGTGGTCGAAGAGGTTCAGCCCGGTCGCGGCGGCCCCGTCGTAGGCCGCTTTGAGGCTGTCGGGAAGCTCCACGGAGAGGTCGCTCTCCACCACGATGTGATCGGAGACGGGGAACTGGGCGGGGGCCGACCGGGCGAGTCGGCCGCCGAGCGCACGGTCCATGATCTGCTCGAAGCGACGGATCCGCGTCTCCCGTATTGGCGCGGTGTACCAGCGCTCGAAGACGGCCAGCAGCCAGTCGGCGTACGGCGTCGCCGAGCCGTCGCGGCCGGGGGGCGGGTGCTCCCAGGTGCTGTGCGGGAGCAGGAAGTCGACCATCGGGGGCTGGTGGGCGAGGAGTTGCTCGTAGACGGCGACCGGGTCGTTGTCGAGGTCGATCGTGCAGAGCAGACCGCTGTACAGCGCTCTGTTCTCCGGTCGCCTCAACAGTTCCAGCCCCTTCAGAACGGCGGTGTAGCTGCTCCGGCCGTTCCTGGAACGCCGATGGCGGTCGTTCGCCGTGCGGTCGCCGTCCAGGCTGACCCCCACCGACACTCCGTCCCGGCGGAACAGGTCCAGCCAGTCAGGATCGAGGAGTGTTCCATTGCTTTGTACGGAGATATCACATACCGCTACGCCCTGTAACCGGCTTGTCAGGACCGAGACGATATTTTCGATCCGCTCTTTTCCGGCGAGGAGGGGCTCTCCTCCGTGCAGCACGACGCGGACCGCGGGCAGGGCGTGGGTCCGGGCGTGCTCCGCTATGCGTTCGGCGAGCGGGACGACCGACTCCTCGGGGATGACCCGGGGTTTGCGCCGCCAGCTGGTGTCCTGGAGCTCGTAGACATAGCAGTGGTCACAGGCGAGGTTGCAGTGCTGGGCGACCTTGACCACCCATTCACGAAAAGGCCGTACCTTCCGCATGTGCCACCTCCTGAGGCCCGGAGTGCCTCGGTGCAGGGCGCGACGCGGGGTCGGGCGGCAAGGCCGATTCAAAGGAGGCCGCACTGCCGTTCGGTTCGTCGTGGCCGTACACGACCCGCCACAGGGCCTGACCGAGGGGACCAGGGGGCAGGGGTGCGTCGAGGTCCCGCTCCAGTTGTCCGGCCAGGTCTGGCATCCCCAGATCCACATCGGTCGCTGGCTTCTCCACGAACCCCCCGTGCTCACTCGTACCGCCACACCCGGCGGTTGTTCCGGGCACGGCGGTGTGGATGTGGTCGTTGTGGGCGTGCGTCGACCCGCAACTCGGTTTGCAGCGCATCGAGTTGCGGGCGGATTCATGCGGTTCTGCCTTCAGGGAAGCACACTGATCGCCCGGCGGCCAGGAACCCGGGACCGTGCTGCCCGGCCAGCGGCCGGTTCTCGCCATGATGCCCACCAAGGCCCCCTCGACAACGCGGTGTTGGCACCCGCACGACTCCAAGTCACCATGAGTCTTCCCCTCTTCATGGCGAGGTGACGCATGGCGGCAACCACGCCCGGGCAAAACGTTCCGGGGCCGCGCGCGACGATAGGCAACGACGATCTTCCGCCGTTGTTCCGTTCCAACGACCAGTGGGCGCTGACCCGTCAGCGCGAGGCGTTCCGGGCCACGATGACCCAGCTGACGCTCCTGCTCGTGGCCACCGTCTTCGCCACCCTGGCCGACCATTTCGACAGCCATGCCCTGACCGCGCTGTCGGCTCTGCTGTACGGACTCACCGTGGTCACCGGGGTCGTCATCCAGCGCCGCCGGGCCCGCGCCCACTGGCAGGCCCACCGCGACGCAGCCGAGACCGTCAAGTCGCTGGCCTGGCAGTACATGGTGCACGGCGGCCCGTTCCACTCGAAGGTGCGCGATCCCGACGGGCTGTTCAACCAGCAACTGGAGGAGCATTTACGGGCGTTACGGCGGATAGGGTGGCGCGAGCCGTCGCCTGAACGGACCTCGGGGTCGGGTACGGGTCCTGGTGCCGCCCCTCCTCCGTCGAGGTACACGCTGTGGGATCCGGCCAGTCGGCACGAGCCGGACGATCCGCGGCACCCCCAGATCACGCGCGCGATGCGGGCGGTGCGCGACAAGCCGTTCACCGTCCGGAAGGACATCTACCTGCGGGACCGGGTCCTGGACCAGCTCAGCTGGTACGGCGGCCGAGCCGTGCAGGCCCGCCGCTCCGCCGCCCTCTGGTCCACACTGACCGCACTGCTGACCCTGCTGGCCCTGACCGCCGCGGTGGTCAGAAGCGCGGGCCTCGTCTCGGGCTGGGACCTGAGCGGCCTGCTCGCCGCGTCGGCCGCAACGGGCGTCGCCTGGCTGGAGACCCGCCGCCACCATCCCCTCTCCTTCGCCCACGCGCTGGTACGCGAGGGCCTGGAGACCCAACGGGCCGTCCTGGCCCAGAGCGTGGCCGAGGACCGCTGGCCCCAGGAGGTCACCGACACGGAACACCTGATGCTGCCGCAGCACACGGACTGGTTGGCGCGGTTTGGGGGGTGAGTGGGGGGACTGAGGTGCACGGGAGGCGTTCGAGGGACGGGGAACGGCCGCCGCAGCCACGGGGGTGTGAGACTTCAGCCCGGATCCGTCAGGGGCGCCGCGCCCCCGGTCGCCACAGCACCCGTACCGGTACGCCCACCCGGCTCGCGTACGCCACGATCTCGCCGGTGCCGCCGATCCCCCGCGCCGGCTCGCCGTCCCAGACCGCCACCAGCCGGTCCGCGTGGTCCACGATCCAGCGGCCGGCCGCCGCGTACGCCTCCTCCCGGGTCCGCTCCACCGGCAGGTCGACTCGGTCGGCACAGTCGAGCAGCAGCCGACGGAAGGCGAGACGGGCCTCCGGTCCGCCCAGCTGACGCTCGTAGTCCGTACCGGTGCCGGGGATGACCGCCGTGACAGGGATCCCGCTGCGCAGCGCGAGGTCGGCGAAGAGCTGGTCGGCCCCGGCGGCCAGGGCGCTGAACGCCTCGACGGGCCCGCTCGCGGCCTGACGGGAGAACTCGTCGAGGATCCCCGCGCTCACCCACTCCACCACCGGCTCGGGGAGATCCCGGTGCCCGGTGACTCCGATCCGAGTCGTACGCTCCACGCTCGCCGCCACCCTCGGTAGAACCGGTCGGGACGCCCTCCTCCCTACCCAGTCCCACCACCGAAGCCACACACCACGCCCACCCCCGACACACGAAAGGGGCGCCCCCCTCTGGAGGACGCCCCTTCCATCACACCGTTCACGCGGTGGGTGTGGGATTTGAACCCACGGTGACTCGCGCCACGACGGTTTTCAAGACCGTTCCCTTAGGCCGCTCGGGCAACCCACCCCGCGCCGTGGGTGACCGCGGCGCGGGGACCAGAGTAACGGGTCAGGGTGGGTGGGGGGTGGTCAGCTGTCGCCGGTGCGGGAGCCCAGGGTCAGGTCGACCGTGTGGGTCTTGCCGTCGCGCTCGTAGGTGATCTTGACCTTGTCGCCGGGCTTGTGGGTCCAGATCTCGCCGATCAGGGTGGGCCCGGAGTCGATGACCGAGTCGTCGAGCCGGGTGATGACGTCACCGGGCTTGAGGCCGGCCTTGGCCGCCGGGCCGCCCGCCTCGACCGGGGCGGAGCCGCCCGCGCCCTCGGTGGTGATCTTCGCGCCGCCCGAGGAGTCCTCCAGGGAGACGGACGCGCCGATCTTGGCGTAGACGGGCTTGCCGGTGCGGATCAGCTGCTGGGCGACGTACTTGGCCTGGTTGATCGGGATGGCGAAGCCGAGGCCGATCGAGCCGGACTGGCTGGTGCCGCCGAGGCCGCCGCTGCTGGTGGACTGGATCGCGGAGTTGATGCCGATCACGTTGCCCTGGGCGTCCAGCAGGGGGCCGCCCGAGTTGCCCGGGTTGATCGACGCGTCGGTCTGGAGCGCGCTCATGTAGGACGCGTTCGAGCCACTGCCGTCGCTGGAGGCCACCGGGCGGTTCTTGGCACTGATGATGCCGGTGGTGACCGTGTTCGAGAGGCCGAAGGGGGCGCCGATCGCGATCGTGGAGTCGCCGACCGCCACCTGGTCGGAGTTGCCGAGGGTGAGCGGCTTCAGGTCGCTCGGCGCGTTCTTGAGCTTGATCACCGCCACGTCGTAGCCCTGCGCGTGACCGACCACCTCGGCGTCGTACTTCTTGCCGTTGGGGAAGGTCGCCGTGAGCTTGCCGCCGTCGACCGCGTCGGCCACCACGTGGTTGTTGGTGACGATGTGGCCCTGGGTGTCGAAGACGAAGCCGGTTCCGGTGCCGCCCTCGCCGTTGGTGGACTCGGCCTCGATGGTGACCGTGCTGGGCAGCGCCCGCTGCGCCACGCCCGCCACCGTCCCGGCGTCCCGCTTGACGCTGCCGCCGCTGTCCGAGGCGGAGACGGTCGTCGAGGAGCCGTTGTCGTTGTTCTTGGCCAGGGTGTAGCCGAGACCGCCGCCGAGGCCTCCGGCGACCAGCGCGGCCACCAGGATCGCGGCCACGAGACCGCCGCGGCCGTTCGACGGCTTCGGCGCCGGCTGCTGGTAGCCCGCACCCCACACACCCGTCGGACCGGCGCCGCCCGCGCCCGCGCCACCCGCACCGGGGCCACCCGCACCACCGTCGGCGTACAAGGGGGTGCCCGGCGGCTGGGGCGGCGGCCAGGTGCCCTCGGGGCCGCCCGGGCCGGCCTGCTGCTGCCCCTCCGAAGAGGCGTACGCCGGAGCCGGTCCCGCGTGCACGAGTTCCGGACCCTGGGGACCCCCGGAGGGGTGCGGCGGGAGCGGGGCGGTGGGGGCACCCGCGTCGGAGGCCTGGGGCGCCGAAGCCGCGGGAGCGTCCACCGGCACGGGGGGTGCGGACGGGGCCGGGGGTACCGCGGTGCCCTCGTTCTCGGTGCTCACAGCTTCTCTCCTCGGTCCACGGCTGTCTGTTGTCGGTCGCACTCGGTCACGCTCGGCCAGTGCCGCTCGGTGTCCGGCGTGCGTCAGCTGTGCATGTCCTTTTGTATGCCGTCAGCTTTTCCCACGAGCCGTCAGGGCACCATAAGCGGTGCCTGTGGGTCCGCGGCTGCTCTTTATATAGGCCATGTAAGACAAATGAGGCGCAAACCATATGCCTCCGTTCGCACGCGTACCCCCATGCGGTGGCACCATGACGCGGTGACCCACGCACGGCAGCAGCTGACTCAAGTCGTCGCCCACCGCGGAGCCTCGGAAGACGCTCCCGAGCACACCCTCGCCGCCTACCGGAAGGCGATCGAGGACGGCGCCGACGCCCTCGAATGCGATGTACGCCTCACGGCGGACGGGCATCTCGTCTGTGTCCACGACCGACGGGTCAACCGTACGTCCAACGGCCGCGGAGCGGTCTCGGCCCTGGAGCTCGCCGAGCTCGCCACCCTGGACTTCGCCTCCCGCAGGACGCGGGAGTTCTGGCGCACCCGCGACGAGGAGCCGGACTGGGTGTACCGGCCCGAGGACCGGGAGGACACCTCCGTCCTCACCCTGGAGCGGCTGCTCGAACTCGTCGCCGACGCGGGCCGGCGCGTGGAGCTGGCCATCGAGACCAAGCACCCGACGCGCTGGGCCGGACAGGTCGAGGAGCGGCTGCTGGTGCTGCTGAAGCGGTTCGGCCTGGACGCGCCCGCCTCGGCCGCCGAGTCGCCGATCAGGGTCATGAGCTTCTCGGCCCGATCGCTGCATCGCGTGCGTGCCGCCTCGCCGACGCTGCCGACGGTCTATCTGCTCCAGTTCGTCTCGCCCCGGCTGCGGGACGGCCGGCTGCCCGCGGGAGTGCGGATCGCCGGGCCCTCGATCCGGATCGTGCGCAACCACCCCGGCTACATCGAGCGCCTCAAGCGCGCGGGCCATCAGGTGCACGTGTGGACCGTCAACGAGCCCGAGGACGTGGACCTCTGCGTGGAGCTCGGCGTCGACGCCATCATCACCAACCGCCCGCGCGCGGTGCTCGACCGACTGGGCCGCTGACGTCCCCTCCGTCACAGGGTGTGCCCCGGCGCGTTCGGTCCGTGTTCGGTCGTTCTGAATGCGTCAGCGGAACGGGATTGGCCGGTTTCCGGTACAGGCCAATGGGGCATCCACACCGTGGCGTGGGGCGAAGGAGGTCTCGGGGGTGGCGTTGGTGGTGGCACAGGAGGTGCCCACGTCGTCGAGCATGGCCGTACCCCATGGCCCTGCGGGCGTGGGGGAAGCGAGACACCGTATGCGCGTGCAGCTGCGCAGGGGTGGCGTGGCGGAATCGGTCATCGACGACGCCGTTCTGATTCTTTCCGAGCTCTTGAGCAACGCGTGCAAGCACGGTCGACCGCTGGGCGACGCCCTGGCCGGGGACGGTGACGTCCGTGCCGCCTGGCGGGTGGACGGCACCGGCAGGCTCACGGTCGAGGTGACGGACGGCGGTGGGCCCACCCGCCCGGCTCCGGCGACGCCCTCGGTCACCGCGCACGGCGGCCGTGGGCTGAACATCATCACCGCGCTGGCCGACGACTGGGGTGTCCGGGACGACGCCCGGGGCGAGGTCACGGTCTGGGTGGTCGTCCACGCGGACGTGCACGATCCGGATGCGGGGCGCCGGCGGGACGACTTCGCGTCACGGGTCACGGCTCCGCCGGTGTCCGCGATATCCGACCTGGGCTTCGTGGACGCGTTCAACGATCTCGACTGAGGCGACCCGGACCGAGCGTCCGGTGCAGAAGACCGCAGGACAACCGCAGAACACCGCAGGACGTCCGCAGGACACCCCCGTGGTTGTCCACAGGCTCCCGTCGGCCAAGTCACAAGCGGCTAGGCTCGCGCCCGTACGAGACGAGCCGTAACCGGGAGACAGCCACGATGGCCAAGAAGCGACCCCAGACGAAGGCCAAGCGCCCGCAGATCACGGATGGTGAGGTCCCGGTCGTCGGCGCCCGCGAACCCTGCCCCTGCGGCAGCGGCCGCCGCTACAAGGCCTGCCACGGCCGGGCCGCCGCGCAGGCCGCGACCGAGCTGGTGCACCGCCCGTTCGAGGGCCTCGCGGGCGAGGGCGACTGGGTGGCCCTGCGCGAGCTGGTCCCCGCCGCCACCGTCGAGCTGACCCTGAAGGACGGCCTCCCCGAGGGCGTCCCGTCGGTCACCCTGGCCACGGTGCTGCCGATGGCCTGGCCCGCCCTGCGCCGCGACGACGGCTCGGTCCTGCTCGGCCTGCAGAACGACACGGCGTCCGGCGACATCAGCCGCGACCTCGCCGACACCCTGAAGCGCGCGCTGGAGGCGGCCCCCGGCACCCCGGTGGAGGGCCGCCGCGCTCCCGCCGACGGTCCGCGGCTCCAGGATCTGCTCGATCCCGAAGGCGCCTTCGAGCCAGTTGTGCACGAGGGCTTCGAGTTCTGGGTCCCGGACGCGGAGAACGCCACCCCCGAGGTGACCGCCTCCCTGGAGCGCGCCAACGCCGCGGCCATCCCGACCGTCCGGCTGACCGGCGTCGATGCCGCCTACTGGTGCGAGACCCCGGACAAGAACCACCTGCGCTGGGTCATGCCGCACCCCGAGGAGCAGCTTCTGGACGCGCTGGCGCGGCTGCACGCGGTGGGGCGCTCCAGCCTCGGCGAGGGCACCCGGCTCGTCGGTTCCTTCCGTGCTCACGGCCTCACCGTCCCGGTCTGGGACCTGCCGAGCGGGGTCACCGCGGACGACGTGGAGAAGCCGGCCGCCGAGTTCGCCGAGCGGCTCGCGGGCGCCCTGGCCGTGGACGCGCCGCTGACCGCCGACGAGCGCCGTGCCCGCGGTGGTCTCACCAACCGCCAGGTCACGCTGAGTTGACACCCGCGGTGCGGCTGACC
>NZ_JBHUXV010000117.1:0-28525 GCF_042669125.1 Streptomyces sp. NPDC057253
ACCCAAGTCCGGGTGACCGCCCCATCGGCGTTAGTGCAGCGCCCTGAAGGGGCGCGGGGAACTGCGCGACCAGCCACGACGCACCGGCAGCCGCAAACGACGCTGAACCGGCACGACGAGATGGCGCCTTACTTACCCTTGGCGGCTTCCTTGAGCTTGGAGCCCGCCGAAACCTTGACGCTGTAGCCGGCCGGGATCTGGATCGGGTCGCCGGTCTGCGGGTTGCGCGCGGTGCGAGCCGCACGGTGGGTGCGCTCGAAGGTCAGGAAGCCGGGGATGGTGACCTTCTCGTCACCCTTGGCGACGATCTCGCCGACGGTCTCGGCGAACGCGGCCAGAACGGCGTCGGCGTCCTTGCGGGTCACCTCGGCGCGGTCGGCCAGCGCGGCCACCAGCTCACTGCGGTTCATGTTGTTACTCCCGTGTTCTTCTTGCCGTTGGGGTGTGCCTCGCGGCGGTGCCGCACACGAGGCACAGCGAAGCCGATGCGCTCGCGCCCAGGGACGCATCCTGCCCCTACCTGCTGCGGGAAAGCCAATCCGGCACCCGTAGGACTCGTGAGAACACCCTAGGGGGTCACACGAACAGAGGCTTGGGCGTGGCGCCACCCTAGAGGGTGGCGTGAAGCGCCCGGTTCCGCGACGCGCCGGGCCGGAGAACCGCCGTGGCGATCCTCACAGCCGAACAAACATACGACGTCCACTGTAGACGCGCGGCCCCGGAACCGGACGGCGGCTCTAGACCGTCGCCCCGGCGGCCCTCGCCGCGTCCCGCACCGCACCCGCGACCGCGCCCGCGACCTTGTCGTTGAACACGCTCGGGATGATGTAGTTCGGGTTCAGCTCGTCCTCGGTGACGACGTCCGCGAGCGCCTTCGCGGCCGCGAGCATCATCTCGGTGTTGACCGTGCGGGACTGGGCGTCCAGCAGACCGCGGAAGACACCCGGGAAGACCAGCACGTTGTTGATCTGGTTCGGGAAGTCGGAGCGGCCGGTGGCCACGACGGCGGCCGTCTGCCGGGCGATCGCCGGATCAACCTCGGGGTCGGGATTCGCGAGCGCGAACACGATCCCGCCCTCGGCCATGGCGGCCACGTCGTCGCCGTCCAGGACGTTCGGGGCCGAGACGCCGATGAAGACGTCGGCGCCGCGCACGGCCTCCTTCAGCGTCCCCGTCAGCCCCTCGGGGTTGGTGTTGTCGGCGATCCAGCGCAGCGGCGAGTCGGCCGCGGCGCCCACCAGGTCCTCGCGGCCCGCGTGCACGACACCGTGGATGTCGGCGACGACGGCGTTCTTCACGCCGGCCGCGATCAGCAGCTTGAGGATGGCCGTACCGGCCGCGCCGGCGCCGGACATCACGACCCGGATGTTCTCAATTGCCTTGCTCGTGACGCGAAGTGCGTTCGTCAGGGCGGCGAGGACGACGATCGCGGTGCCGTGCTGGTCGTCGTGGAAGACGGGGATGTCGAGGGCCTCACGGAGCCGGGCCTCGATCTCGAAGCAGCGGGGCGCGGAGATGTCCTCCAGGTTGATGCCCGCGAAGCCGGGGGCGATCGCCTTGACGATCTCGACGATCTGGTCGGTGTCCTGGGTGTCCAGGCACAGCGGCCAGGCGTCGATGCCGGCGAAGCGCTTGAAGAGGGCCGCCTTGCCCTCCATGACCGGCAGGGCGGCCTTGGGGCCGATGTTGCCGAGGCCCAGCACGGCCGAGCCGTCCGTCACGACCGCAACGGAGTTGCGCTTGATGGTGAGGCGCCGGGCGTCCTCGGGGTTCTCGGCGATCGCCATGCACACGCGGGCCACGCCCGGGGTGTAGATCATGGAGAGGTCGTCGCGGTTGCGGATGGGGTGCTTGGACGCCATCTCGATCTTGCCGCCGAGGTGCATGAGGAACGTACGGTCGGAGACCTTGCCGAGGGTGACGCCCTCGATCCGACGCAGCTCCTCGACGATCTCGTCGGCGTGCTTGGTGGAGCTGGCCGCGATCGTGACGTCGATCCGGAGCTTCTCGTGACCGGACGCGGTGACGTCGAGGCCGGTCACCGAGCCTCCGGAGGACTCCACGGCGGTGGTGAGCTGCGATACGGCGGTTCCGCTCGCGGGCACCTCCAGCCGGACCGTCATCGAGTAGGAGACGCTGGGCGCCGTTGCCATGGCCGACTTCCTCTGCTTTCACCTGTGCGCTGGATGCCGTCCGATGGTCGCACCTACTGCCGGGTAGGCGTTAGCCGCCCCGGATTGCGAACGTTTTGTTCACCGAGCCGACCACGAGAAAGAGGCCCACGTCACACGGACGTGGGCCTCTCCTCAAGTCAGTGACACCGACCCGCCATGCTCGCCTCGCGGCAAGTGGTCCCTCTGAGGGACGAAGGTTGGGCCCGGGGGCTTGGATCGGGCCGGTGTCGCATCCAGGCTAACAAACGGATACCGAAAGACCATTCCCGTACCGCGAGTTCAATCTCTCAGCAGATCGGGCACCCCGTCGCCGTCCGGCTGGTCCCGCTCCGCGGAGACGACCGTCAGCTGCTGGGTCGCCCGGGTGAGCGCGACGTAGAGCACCCGCAGTCCGGCCGGTGACTCGTCGGCGATCTCGGCCGGGGAGACGACGACCGTGGCGTCGTACTCCAGGCCCTTGGCCTCCAGACTGCCGAGCGCGACGACTCGGTCCCCGAGCCCGGTGAGCCAGCGGGCGGCCTCCTCGCGCCGGTTCATGGCGACGACGACGCCCACGGTCCCGTCCACGAGGCCGAGGAGACGGGCGGCCTCCTCCCGGACGGTCTCGCCCAGCGACTTGCGTACGACGGTGAAGCGGGGCTGGACACCGGTGGACCGGACGGCCCTCGGCGACTCGGAGCCGGGCATGGCGAGCGCCAGCACCTTCGCCGCGAGGTCCGCGATCTCGGAGGGGTTGCGGTAGTTGACGGTCAGCTGGAAGCGGCGGCGGGGGCGGGTGCCGAGGGCTTCGTCGCGGGCCTCGGCGGCCTCCTCGGGGTCGGACCAGGAGGACTGGGCGGGGTCGCCGACGACCGTCCAGGTGGCGTGCCGGCCGCGGCGGCCGACCATGCGCCACTGCATGGGCGTGAGGTCCTGGGCCTCGTCGACGATGACATGGGCGTACTCGACCCGCTCCTGGGCGAGCCGCTCGGCCCGCTCGCGCTGCGACTCCTCGCGCACCGGCATCAGCTCCTCCAGGCCGGTGAGCTGGTCGAGCGGGTCGAGTTCACGCTTCCTGCGAGGGCGCGCCGGGACGCCGAGCACCGCCTGGAGCTCGTCGAGCATGGCGATGTCGTGCACGGAGAGGCCGTCGCGCCGGAGCGAACGGGCGACCCTGCGGACCTCGCCCGGGTTGAGGATGCGACGGGCCCAGCGGCCGAGGCGCCGCTCGTCGGCCATCGCGGCGAGGACGGCCTTCGGGGTGAGCTCGGGCCACCAGGCGTCGAGGAACTCGACGAAGGAGTCCTCCGAGAGGATGTCCTCGTCGAACGACGACCGCAGCTCGGCGGCGAGCTCCGGATCGGTGTGCCGGCTGCCCGCCCCGGACCGCGCCCACAGCGCGTCCAGCAGCAGCTTGCGGGCCCGCGGCCGCAGCAGGTTGACGGGCGCGGTGCCGCTGAGGGCGTTGCGCCGGATCCGCTCCAGCTCGTCCCCCTCGAGCTCCAGCCTCCGCCCGAAGGCGACCACACGCAGCCGGGTGGGGGGTCCCTTCGGGGATACGGCGGCCCCGGCCCCGTCCCCGCCCCCGAGACCGGCCTCGTCCTGATCGGCGTCCCCGAAGGAGAGCTGCCCGGAGTCGGTCCGGCCGTGGGTGGTGCCGGATCCGCCGGTGCCCAGTTCCAGCGCTCCTCGTGCAGCCTTCCGCAGCACCTTCAGCATCCGGTACGAGCCCTTGGCGCGGGCCACGGCCGGGGAGTCGTACAGCGTGGCCTCGACGCCGTCGACCAGGGAGCCGATCGCCCGGATGGCGACCTGGCCCTCCTCGCCGAGGGAGGGCAGGACGCCCTCGGTGTAGGCGACCAGCAGGGGGGTGGGCGAGACGATGAGGATGCCGCCGGAGTAGCGGCGCCGGTCCTGGTAGAGCAGGTAGGCGGCGCGGTGCAGGGCGACGGCGGTCTTGCCGGTGCCGGGTCCGCCCTCGACGTAGGTCACGGAGGCGGCGGGGGCGCGGATGACCAGGTCCTGCTCGGCCTGGATGGAGGCGACGATGTCCCGCATGGTGTGGCTGCGGGCCTGGCCGAGCGCGGCCATGAGGGCGCCGTCGCCGATGACGGGCAGCTCGTGGCCGTCGAGGAAGGCCGTGAGCTCGGGGCGCATGAGGTCGTCCTCGACACCGAGGACCTTGCGGCCCTTGGAGCGGATGACCCGGCGTCGCACGACACGCCCGGGATCCACCGGAGTGGACCTGTAGAAGGGGGCCGCGGCGGGCGCCCGCCAGTCGATGACCAGGGGGGCGTACTCGGAGTCCAGGACCCCGATCCGGCCGATGTGCAGGGTCTCCGCGATGTCCGCGGTGCTGTCCTCGCGGACCGCGCCCTCGGCGGGTTCGACGGCGGTGTAGGCGCCGTCGGGCCCCTTCTTGCCGTCCTTGCCGAGGAGCAGGTCGATACGGCCGAAGAGGAAGTCCTCGAACTCGTTGTTGAGCCGGTTCAGGTGGACGCCGGCCCGGAAGACCTGGGCGTCGCGCTCGGCGAGCGCGCCGGGCGTGCCGACCTGGCCGCGCTTGGCCGCGTCGTTCATCAGGAACTCCGCCTCGTGGATCTTCTCCTCGAGGCGCCGGTAGACCCGGTCCAGATGTTCCTGTTCGACGCTGATCTCACGGTCCCGAACCGAGTCCTGAACCGAGCCGACCGCAGATTGTTGAGCCTGAGCGGCCACCGGGCCCCCTTCTGACGTGCTGGGCAGCCGTCAACCGTACGCGAAGGGGGCCCCGGCGGGAAGTTACGCGTCGACCTGGACGAGCTTGTTGCCGTCGGAGTCGACGACCTCGAAGTGGTCGATCTCGTTCTGGGCCGGAGCGACGGCACCGCCGATGTAGAGCGGCTTCTTGGATTCCGGGGTCTTGCCGTCCGGGAGGCCGTAGCCCCACTTGCCGACGGACCAGGTGGAGGCCGTCCAGCGCTCGCCGTTGGTGCCCACCGCGATCAGGGAGCACTTGAGCGGTCCCTTGACGCCCTTGAGCTCCAGACCGAGGGAGGTGCCCCAGTTCTTCGGTGCCATGGCGACGGTCGCGCTGACGCCGGTCTTGGAGTCCGTGGCCGACACCTTGTCGCTCATGGACTCGAAGAGTTCCTGGGGGGTGGCCGCCAGGACCTGGCCCTGCTTGGCCCCGCCGCCGTCCGAGTCGCCGCCGTTGGCCGCGATCGCGACGAACGGGCCGCCGATGATCAGCGCGGCCGCGGCCGCGACCATGTACATGCTGCGGCGGCGCTTGGCCGCACGGCGCTCCGCGACCTCGTCCACCAGCTTGTTCACGATCCGTGGGCTGGGCTTGGCGGAGAGCGACTCACCGATCGCGGGGGTGCCGGCGCCCGGCAGGTCCGCGAGGGCGGCGAGCATCGGCTCCATGCCGGCCAGCTCGTCGAGCTGCTGGGCGCACCATTCGCAGGTCGCGAGATGGGCCTCGAAAGCGGTTGCCTCGGCGTCGTCGAGGATCCCGAGGGCGTAGGCGCCGACGGTCTCATGCTCGTTCGGCACCGGAGATCCCATCATGGAACCAGACATACCCGAACCACCTGTGCCGAATCCCTGGTTACCCCCGTACACACTCATCACGCCGTCACCCCCCGCTCCTCCAGTGCGAGCTTCATCGACCGCAGGGCGTAGAACACCCGTGAGCGGACGGTGCCACTGGGAATGCCCAGCGTCTCGGCCGCCTCGTTGACGGTACGCCCCTTGAAATACGTCTCGACGAGCACCTCCCGGTGAGCCGGGGTCAGGTCGTCGAGCGCGTCCGACAGCGTCATCAACCACAGCGCCTTGTCGATCTCGTCCTCCGCGGGGATGACCTCCAGCGGTGACGGATCGACCTCCTGCGGCCGGGCCTGCCGGCTGCGGTGTCCGTCGATGACGATGCGCCGGGCGACCGTCACCAGCCAGGGGCGTACCGATCCGGTCGCTCGATTGAGCTGTCCGGCGTTCTTCCAGGCACGGATGAGCGTCTCCTGCACCACGTCCTCGGCTCTCTGGCGGTCTCCCGCAACCAACCGGAGGACATACGCAAGGAGAGGCCCGGCGTGCTCTCTGTACAGGGCACGCATCAGCTCCTCATCAGGTTCCGAGGGCTGGGACATGCGATGTCGGGCCCTCGATCCACGTTCATTGGCCACGACGGAATCCTTGCGCACGCCCACCTCCGATGTCCCGGGTTCCCCCAGTCGGTCGCTCGACGAGAGGTACGGACGCGCGGAGTTGGGTGTTCAACGTGCGACGACAGTTTTCTTCTGAGTGACGTGACGAGACGGGACATGCGTGCACATTCCCGCCGCGCGATCTTTACATTTCCCCCACAGAGGCAAGATCGCGACTACGGCCCGTGAGGTTGAGCGCGTAAACAGCATGTAATGGAAATCACGTCGACTCCCTCTCCACAGAAGGGACATAACGACCAGTCATGTGCGCGCGAGGGCCGCGCGCCGACGATGCCGGGCCACCCTTTCCCGGTTCCCGCAGACCTCACTGGAGCACCAGCGCCTCCTGCGTCCCCGTGATGTATCGAGGTAGACGATGGGGCAGTTGTCCCCTTCGCACTCTCTGATCGCGGCCCGTGCGACGGGGTCGGTGAGCAGTTCCACGGCGTCCCTGGCGATGGCCCCGAGCAGGGCCGCGCAGCCCGGCGGACCGGCCAACTCCCGCACCAGCGTGCCGTCCGCGCCGCTGACCGCGCACGGGGCCGGAGGTGCGGCCCGGGCGGCGCCGTTGACGTGGGCGAGCGCGAGGTCGTAGCCGTGTCCGGGGGTGTCCCGGTAGGTGGCCCGGACCAACTGCGCGATCCGTCCCCGCAGTTCACGGAAGGCGACGAGCCAGGAGGGGTCCGCGTGCGTCAGGTCCGTCCCCTCCGGCACCAGTCCGGAGCCGACGATCCAGGCGCCGAGCACCTCCGTGGAGTCGAGGCGTTCCTCGGGGTGGGTGGTCGCGAGGAGGTCGAGACAGATCCGTCCCGCGTCGAACCGCAGCTCGTACGCGACCGTGGCCGTACCCAGTGCCATGTGCCTGTCACCGCCTAGGGGTGCCCCGGTCGGATGGGGTCGGTGAGGTTCTTCGAGGCTGTGTGGGGTTGTTCCGGGGCTCCCTCTAACAGTGCCTTCCCGCCCTCGCCGCCGGAACCCCTCGTACCGGGGGCGGTGCGCTGGACGTTCACGCATGGGGCCGCGCGTCTCGGCGATGTCCGGTGACTCGTGCGCTGCCTTCACTGGGAGTCATGACACAGACCACCAGCAGGAGCAGCCGGCTCGTCCTGGGCGCGGCCACGATCACCACGGGACTGATCGCCGGGGCCTTCTACGTCTTCGCGTGCGCCGTGATGCCGGCCCTGTCGCGCAGCGACGACCGCGTGTACGTCCAGGTGATGCGGGACATCAACGAGGTCATCCAGAACCCGGTGTTCTTCCTGAGCTTCCTGGGCGCGCCGGCCCTCACGGCGGTGGCGGCGTGGCAGGCGCGGGGCGGGCCGGGACGAAGGTGGGTGTGGGCGGCCTGCACGGCCTCCGCCCTGGCCTTCCTGATCACCGTGGCCTTCAACATCCCCCTCAACGACGACCTCACCGGAGACGGCTCCTACGCCACCCTCCGCGAGAACTTCGAGGACCCGTGGGTGACGTGGAACGCGGTGCGGGCGGGGGTGCTGACGGTGGCGTTGGGGTGCCTGACCAGGGCACTGACGAAAATCAGGCCCTCCGGCGCTTGAGGAGCGGGGGTCCGGGGGCGGAGCCCCCTGGGCGGCGGGGGCGCTGGGGTGCCTGACCAGGGCGCTGATGAGAATCAGCCCCTCCGGCGCTTGAGGAGCGGGGGTCCGGGGGCGGAGCCCCTGGCGGCGAGGCCTAGGCCACCTGGACGGGACGGGCCAGGGCGACGGAGTCAGTCGCTCACGCGTCCGCGTACTTCGCGTCGGCCGCCGGGTCCAGCGCCAGCCGGTACCCGCGCTTGACCACCGTCTGGATCAGCTTCGGTGCCCCCAGGGCCGTACGGAGACGGGCCATCGCCGTCTCCACGGCGTGCTCGTCGCGGCCCGCGCCCGGAAGAGCCCGCAGGAGGTCGGCGCGGGAGACCACCCAGCCCGGCCGCCGGGACAGCGCCCGCAGCAACGACATCCCCGCCGGCGGCACCGGTCGCAGCCCCCCGTCGACGAGCACCGCGTGCCCCCGGATCTCCACCCGGTGACCCGCGATCGGCAGCGAACGGGCCCGCCCCGGCAGCTCCTGGCACAGCAGCTGCACCAGCGGCCCGAGCCGGAAACGCTCGGGCGAGACCGTGTCCACCCCCCGCGCCTGCAAGGGCAGCGCGGTCACCGGTCCGACACACGCCGGCAGCACGTCGTGGTTGAGCGCCGCGAGCAGTTCGGGCAGCAGACCGCGGGCCTCGGCGCGGGACAACAGGGACGCGGCCGCGGGCGCGCTCGTGAAGGACACCGCGTCCAGCCCCCGCGAGACGGCGGCGTCCAGCAGCCGGTCCAACGGCCCGATGTCCTCCGGCGGCATCCACCGGTACACCGGCACGCCCACGACCTCCGCTCCCCCGGCCCTGAGCGCCTCCACGAACCCGGGCAGCGGCTCCCCGTGCAGCTGGATGGCGACCCGGCGGCCCTCGACGCCCTCCTCGAGAAGCCGGTCGAGCACCTCGGCCATGGACTCGGACGACGGCGACCAGTCCTCGGTCAGCCCGGCGGCCCGGATCGACCCCTTGACCTTGGGCCCGCGCGCGAGCAGCTCCACGCCCCGCAACCGGTCGAGGAGCGCCTCCCCGAGCCCCCACCCGTCGGCGGCCTCGACCCACCCCCGGAACCCGATGGCGGTGGTGGCCACCACCACGTCCGGTGCCTGGTCGATGAGGTCCTTCGTCGCCGCCAGCAGTTCGCTGTCGTCGGCGAGGGGCACGATCCGCAGGGCGGGTGCGTGCAGTACGGCGGCCCCGCGGCGCTGGAGCAGCGCACCGAGTTCGTCCGCGCGGCGCGCGGCCGTGACGCCCACGGTGAACCCCGCGAGGGGACCGTGTTGCTCTGCTGGCTGCTGTTCGTCGTACATCGCTCTCGTCCCGCACTCGAGTCGTATGGGCGTACTCGGTCGTTCCTACACGCCGACCGAGCCTGTCAACGGCTCGTGACAGGCTCGGTTCGGGTACATGTCGGCGGTGTTACGTCACACCTCGGCGTAGCTGAGCTGCGGCTTCGTCTCCGCAGCGATGATGGTCTGCCCCTGGGGGGCGGTGCGGCGAAGGTATACGGCCCAGGTCACTCCGAAGCAGGCCGCGTAGAAGGCGAGGAAGGCGACGAACGCGCCGGTCCCGGAGCCGTAGGAGAGGAAGGACTGGCGGAAGGCGAGGTTGATGCCGACACCGCCGAGCGCGCCCACCGCGCCGATGAGCCCCATGGACGCACCGGAGAGGCGACGCCCGTAGGCCGCGGCCGCTTCGCCCTCCAGCCCCTTGGCGAGGGCCTTCGTGTGGAAGATGCCGGGGATCATCTTGAAGGTCGAGCCGTTGCCGAGCCCGCTGAGGACGAAGAGGACCACGAAGGCGACGGTGAACAGTCCGAGCGACTTCTGCATGCTGGCGGCGATCAGGACCGCGGTCGCCGCGCCCATGCCGACGTAGTTGTACAGCGTGATCTTCGCGCCGCCGTACTTGTCGGCCAGCGCGCCGCCCACCGGACGGATCAGCGAGCCGAGCAGCGGGCCGATGAAGGTGACGTACGCGGCCTCCAGCGGGGTCCGGCCGAACTGGTTCTGCAGCACCTGCCCGAAGGCGAAGCTGTAGCCGATGAACGAGCCGAACGTGCCGATGTAGAGGAAGGACATGATCCAGGTGTGGCCGTCCTTGGCCGCCTCCTTGGCGGCACCGGTGTCGTTCTTCACGTTCTCGATGTTGTCCATGAAGAGCGCGGAGAGGACGGCGGCGACGAGGATCAGCGGGATGTAGATCCCGAGCAGCACCCGGGGTCCGCCGCTTGCGCCGATGATCGCGAGGGCGATCAGCTGGATGACCGGGACGCCGATGTTGCCGCCGCCGGCGTTGAGCCCGAGGGCCCACCCCTTCTTGCGGAGAGGGAAGAACGCGTTGATGTTGGTCATGGAGGAGGCGAAGTTGCCGCCGCCGATGCCGGCCAGCAGGCCGATCCACAGGAAGGTGTCGAAGGAGGTCCCCGGCTTCATCACGGCGAACGCGGCGACGGTGGGGACGAGGAGCAGACTGGCCGAGATGATCGTCCAGTTCCGCCCGCCGAAGATCGCGACGGCGAAGGTGTAGGGGACGCGGACGACGGCTCCGACGAGCGTGACCATCGACGTGAGCAGGAACTTGTCGGCGGGGGTGAGCCCGTACTCCGGGCCCATGAACAGCACGAGCACGGACCACATGGTCCAGATCGAGAACCCGATGTGCTCGGAGAGCACAGAAAAGAGCAGGTTCCGCTTGGCGACCTTCTCGCCGGTCTCCTTCCAGAAGGTCTCGTCCTCCGGATCCCACTGCTGAATCCAGCGACCGCCCCTGCTCGGGGGTGCGGGGGCTGTACTAGGGGCTGTCATGACGCCTCCACGGTGCGACGGGGCTCAGGTCCTGCACGAGTGACTGGTCCCGAAGGTAGGGAGGGCGCGTTTCATGCCCATGTTTCGCGGGGTGACCGGAAAGGAACGTTGCTCTCACCCCGGGAAGGGACGGGATGAGAGGTCGTGACCACGTCGTGTTACGAAACCCTCCACATCAGTGTTCGCCCTCATGTGAGCCGTCGTACTCCTCAAGAATCCGCAGCCCGAGGTCGGACTCCCAGTCGAGGGCCCATCGGCGCAGCTCAGCGATGTCGTCGGGGCTGAGCCCGTAGGCGGCGAACTCGTCGTCACTGACCCAGACGACACTCTCCAGACGCTCCCGCAGCTCGACCGGGTCGAACTCGCCCAGCTGCTCCAGCTCGATCACGGAGTAGTACTGACAGGCCGCGTGGACATCGATCACGTCTTGAGGGAGCCCGCGGTCAAGGAGGGTGCGCATCGCCATGAGTGAACGTACGCTGTCGCCGCCCTGGCCGGGCACACTGCTGCGTTCAGGCCTCGCCCACGGCACCGACGCCGTCGTCGCCGAGGACGGGCCCGCTGGAGGTGCCGAGGCCCGCGAACTCACCCGCACCCGCCCGCAGCAGCAGTTCCTCGACGACTCCCGTCTCCTTCCCCAGGTCGCAGAAGCCGTATCGGCATTCGGCGCCCGACTCCGCTGCATGGAAGCGGGCGACCACGTGGTCGAAGCCGGTACTGGCTTCCGACGGAGGCAGGGACAACAGCGCCCGGCATATCCTGCCAGCCCCGTGCCGGACGTCAGGCCCCGTGAGTCGGCGTCGCCGGCACCGCCGGCTTCGCGCGGCCCTTCTTCGCCCCGTTCGGCCACAACCGAGGCCGTCGCTTCGCCGCCAGGTCCTCGATCCAGCCGAACGTCAGGATCGCCAGCCCGATCAGCGGCCAGACCAGGAAGAACATCCACACCATGTCCGTCGCGTCCAGCGCCGCCACCGCGCGGTCGCTCTGCATGAAGGGCAGGTCGTAGGCCAGGTCGATGATCGGGACCGTGGCCATGATGAGCAGGTTGTGCCAGAGGTAGATCGTGACGGCCCGGTTGTTGGAGAGGGTGACCAGCTTGTCCCAGCGGGCCAGGCGGCCGGGGAGTTCCTGCCACGACGGCGAGTACTGGAGCAGGATCACCACGAAACCGAAGGACCAGGCCGCCTGGGCCAGCGGGATGTCGTTCAGGTCCCAGCCGTCGGGGCCCTGGTGGCCGGACGCCCACCACAGGCCGAACGCCATCACCAGCACCGAGCCGGACACGGCGAGATAGCGCGGGACCTTCGCCAGCACCCCCTCCTGGTGCGCGAAACCGAGCACCCAGCAGCTGCCGTAGACCGCGAAGTCGGTGATCGCGTTGCCGAGTTCGCCGGGGATGGTCACCCAGCCCGTGCCCACCACCGCCGCCAGCGCCAGCGGAGCGAGCAGCGTCGCCCACGGCACCCTGCGGAACGCCCACAGCAGCAGCGGCGACGCCACCACGAACCACAGGTACGCGCGGAGGTACCAGAGCGGGCCCACCGCCTGGTCCGCCCACGTGCTCTCCAGCAGGTCCTTCGGGAAGCCGACCTCCCAGGGGTACGGCGGCGCCCCGATCGGGATGACGTAGTTGACCAGCTCCAGCAGGCCCCAGGTGCCGCTGTGGTCCGGGTCCTCCGAGAGCTTCCAGCCGCCCAGGAACGTCAGCGGCAGCACCACCGCGCTGAACGCCCACAGGGGAGGCAGCAGTCGGCGGAGCCTGCCCCTGATCACGCTCAGCGCCGGACGGTTCAGCGACCGCGCCATCAGCGAGCCCGCCAGCGCGAACATCACACCCATCGACGGGAACAGCACGGTCAGCCACGCCCAGCCGAACAGGTGGTACAGGACCACCCGGACCAGGGCGAGGGAGCGGAGGAGGTCGAGATACCGGTCCCGGCCGGGCGCCTTGGGGGCGGCGACCGCCGCTCGCTCCCCTGTGTACTCCTGCGTCATCCCACCGGCCTCCGCTCATCGCTCTCACTGCGCGCCCGCTGCCTCGGCACCGGTCCGCCCGGCGCCTCCACGACCCCCGTGCGGCGCAGCTTCTGCCAGCGCAGCCGGCCGCCGGTGAGGGCCGTGATCCAGGACTGGAGCAGGACGACGTACATGAGCTGGCGGTACAGGATCTGCTGCAACGGCAGCGAGATCAGGTGGGTCATGCGTTCCCGGTCGAGGCGGAACGCGTAGGCGGCGCAGACCAGTTGGATCGCCAGGACACCCAGCCAGGCCACGATCGTCTTCTGGGTCGGGCCGAACACGACGCCGTAGAGGAGGAACACGTCGATCAGGGGGGCCAGCAAGGGCGCCACCACCATGAACAGCGAGACCAGGGGGAGACCCACGCGGCCGAAGCGGCCCGACGGACCCCGTTCGACCAGGGCCTTCCGGTGCTTCCAGATCGCCTGCATGGTGCCGTACGACCACCGGTAGCGCTGCGACCAGAGCTGCTGGACCGACTCCGGTGCCTCCGTCCAGGCGCGCGCCTTCTCGGCGTAGACCACGCGCCAGCCGTCCCGGTGCATGGCCATCGTGATGTCGGTGTCCTCGGCGAGCGTGTCGTCGCTCATGCCGCCGACGCGTTCCAGGGCGGAGCGGCGGAAGGCTCCCACCGCGCCCGGGATCGTGGGCATGCAGCGCAGGATGTCGTACATGCGGCGGTCCAGGTTGAAGCCCATCACGTACTCGATGTGCTGCCAGGCGCCGATGAGCGAGTCCCGGTTGCCGACCTTGGCGTTGCCGGCGACGGCTCCCACGCGCTGGTCGCCGAAGGGCTGCACCAGTTCGCGGACCGTGGACGGTTCGAAGACGGTGTCGCCGTCCATCATCACGATGATGTCGTAACGGGCGTTCGCCAGACCGCGGTTGAGGGCGGCGGGCTTGCCCGCGTTGAGCTGGCGGACCACCCGGACGTTGGGCAGGCCCATCGCCTCGACGATCCGCGCGGTGCCGTCGCTGGAGCCGTCGTCGATGACGAGCACCTCGATGGGATGCTCGCTCGCCATCAGGGAACGGACGGTGTTCTCGATGCACTTGGCCTCGTTGTACGCCGGGACGAGCACCGAGACCGGCTCGGTGACCGGCTCGCCCCAGCGGAAGTCCTTGCGGCGCACCCGTCGCGCGTGCACGCCCGAGAGCAGCAGCATCAGTACGAACCGGCCGATGACCAGGGAGCCGATGATCGCGAGTCCGACGACGAGGACGTCCGTGATGTGCTCGGAGGCCTGGACCAGGAAGATCCACGCCTTGCCCTTCCACAGCTCGGGCCCGGCGACCACGGTGTGCGCGCTGGGCGCGTCGAGGGCCTCGGTGAGGTTGTCGAACTCGTAGCCCTTGTCCGCCATGTCCGGCAGGAACCGGTCCAGCGCCTGGACGGTCTGGTGGCGGTCGCCGCCGGAGTCGTGCATCAGGACGATCGCGCCCTTGCCGTTCTTCGGCGTGGCGTTGCTGATGATCTTCCGGACGCCGGGCTTCTGCCAGTCCTCACTGTCGGTGTTGTTGACGACGGTGATGTAGCCGCGGGTGCCGATGTACTCGGTGACCGGCCAGGACTTGTTGTCCATGGCGTCGGCGAAGGAGGAGTACGGCGGGCGGAAGAGCGAGGTACGGATCCCTGCCGCGCCGGCGAGGGCGAGCTGGTTCTGGGAGAGCTCCCAGTCGATGCGCTTCTTCGACTGGAAGGACAGGTCGGGGTGGTTGAAGGTGTGCAGTCCGACCTCGTGCCCCTCGTCGACCATGCGCTTGACGAGGTCCGGGTAGCGGGAGCTCATGGTGCCGGTGACGAAGAAGACCGCGTGCGCGTGGTGCTTCTTGAGGACGTCCAGGACCTTGGGGGTCCAGGTCGGGTCGGGGCCGTCGTCGAAGGTGAGGACGATCCGGCGGTCCGGCATCTTCAGGCTGGTGGCCTTGCCGCTGCGGGTGTCGATCACCGGCCCGCCGTCGAGGATCTTCTCCGGCACCTTGTCCGAGGAGGCCTCGGGCTGGATGCGGTGGTCGGCGAGGATCTCGCTGTGGACGTACCCGCGCAGCATCAGCATCGCCATCAGGGCGACGAGCACGAGCACGGGGAGCAGCAGGCGCATGGGCAGGCGGCGACGCCTGGAGCCGTCGGGGGCTCCAGGCGCGGCCCCCGGACGGCGGGTGCGGGATGCCATCAGAGGATGTTCTCCGGGGACGGGGAGGAGAGCGGGGCGTCGGAGGGCCCGGCGGGAGCGGAGGTGCCGGGCGCCGAGGTCTCCGACGCGATGGGCGAGGGGGCGGCCGGACCGTCGGCGACGGTGCCGGGTCCGGCGCTGTCGCCGCCCGTGGTCTGGGTCGGGGCGACCGAGGGGTCGGGGCTGGTGGTGACGGGCGGGGTGACCGTGGGGCTGGGCGGCGGCGTGACCGACGGGGTCGGCTGGGGCGAGGGGTCGGTGCTGACCGACGGGTTGCCGCCCGGCTTCGTGGCCGGTGCCGACGGATCGGCGGACGCCCCCGGCCCGGGGCTCACGGTGGCGCCGGGCGCGGTGCCGCTGACACCGGGCGCCGGTGTCGCTCCGCCGCTCACCGTCGGGGTGGTCCCGGGGAGCACTCCGACGGGTACGGACGGATCCGCCGACTCGGCCGGCAGCGGGCTGGTGTCGACCTTCCCGGCCGGGGCGTCGTCCTGCGGGCCGGTCACGGGCAGCCAGGGCGCGTTGGAGTTGCCGGACAGCAGGGTGACGACGATGACGACGGCGTAGACCGCGCAGGCCAGGCCCACGGCCATGCCGATGCGGCGGAAGCGGCGGCTGCGGCGGCCCGACTCGTCGACGAAGACCGGCCCGTCGGAGCCCTCGGAGCCACTGTCGCCGCCGGGACCGCCGCCCTCGATGCGGCCCTCGCCATTCAGGCTGATCGCGTCGAGCTGGACGGTCACCTCGTGCGGATCATGGGTGTGCCCGGCACCGCTGTCGGACTCGTCCCACGGGTCCCGCACGACGGGCTTGCGCCCGGAGGACGGCTCGGGGCGCTCACCGGGCCGGGACCCGGGCGCCTGCGGACGCGCGGTCGGGATGGCGTCGGCCGGCTCCGGACGTACGGGCGACGGCATCGAACCGGACGGCTCCGGGCGTACGACGGGCTTGGGGCCGGGCGGCTCCGGCAGGGTCCCGATTCGGTCCGCCGCTCGCGGCGCCCCCGGGAAGTCCGGCTTGGCGAAGGCGTCGAAGCCCGACTTGGCGCCGGCGCCGGTGTCGACGCCCGGCTTGGCGTCCGCCGCGAACCCCGACTTGGCACCCACCTCGCGCACGCCGCTTCTCCCGGTTCCGGTCTCCTCGGTCGAGCGGACTTCCCCGCTCGCCGGGAACGCCTGGGTGGACCCCTTCGTCAGCGGTATGTCCTGGGTCCCTGATGCAGCCTCGGGCCATTCCGGTTGGGCGTCTTCCCGCCACTTTTTCACGCGCACGCACATCCCCCCACGGGACCGTTCCGGGTGCGCATACGCCTTGAGCACAAGTCGGCCGAACCAGGCCCCCACCCGGTCCGAGCGCCCCCCTTATCACAACGTGCTCAGGCCACGAATGTAGCGCACGCGGGGGTTGTGTGTTTGCCGCGTGTCAATCGCGGGGGTGCATATCGTGCACATCGGTGGCTGGAATCCATCCATCGAGAGGCCGTCGAAGCCACCCCTGTTCGACGGACAATTCGGTTGCGGCCCGGCGGAGGACGTCGAGAGCCGGGTGCACGAGTCCCTTGCGCCACACCAACGACAGTGGCGACAGCGGCACCGGGTCGACCAGCGGACGCAGCACCGTGGCGGGCATGGCCGGAAAATCCACGATGGCCAGAACCGGGTTCCGGGCCTTCGCCATGATCCGCTGGAACTCCTCCTCGCCGATCGCGAGCGGCGCCGGGGGCGCGATGTCGATGCCCCGCCCTTCGAACAGTTGACGAGCGAGATCGGTCCATTCCGGAGTACGTGGATTTCCGGCCCCGGCGTACACGGTCTCGCCCTCCAGCGCGGCGAGCGGGACCCGCTCCAGAGAGGCCAGCCGGTGGTCCTCGGGCAGGACGAGGGCCATGGGCTCGTAGCGCACGGGCTGGTGGTCGAGGCCCGCCCGCAGCGCCGGGTCCAGGCCGGCGAACCGGCCGAAGGAGGCGTCCAGGCGGCCGGCCAGCAGCTCCCCCGCCGCGCCCGTCAGGCCGCTCTCGTAGCGGGCCATCAGCTCCAGGTCGGGGGCGAGTTCGCGGGCTCTGAGCAGCACGGCCCGGGGGGCGGCGTGGTCGGGGAAGTTCAGGTCCACCAGCAGGGGGCGGGCCTGCGCGAAGGCGGCGAGCAGGGCGTCCTGGGCGTCCAGGGCGCGGCGGGCGTACGGCACCAGTCGCTCGCCGTCCCCGGTCAGGGTGACCTGCCGGGTGGTGCGCACGAACAGTTCCGCGCCGAGCTCGCGCTCCAACCGCCGTACGTCACGACTGAGCGCCTGCTGGGCGACGTAGAGCCGGGCCGCGGCACGCGTGAAGTGAAGCTCGTCGGCGACGGTGAGGAAGGCGCGCAGGAGGCGGGGGTCGAGGTGGTGGGGGCCGGCGCGGTGGGGGTCGGCGCGGTGGGGGTCGGGGAGCGGGCGGGGGGCGGGCATCCGGTGAACTTACAACACAGGTGCGTGAATCGGTGCGGAGAAGGTGTTGGACCTCTTGATCACCTCGGCGCGACGGTGGATGCCATGCCGCGACCGAACCGACCGATGCCGACCATGACCGCCGACGCCCTCGTGATCGTCGACTTCAACCCCCGAGGCTCCCGGGACCGCCGTGCCCCGCGAGGTCCACGAGGCTCCCGGGACCGCCGTGCCCCGCGAAGTCCACGAGGTCCCCGGGATCCACGGGGCCGGCGCTCCCCACGCCCACCCCGCTCCCCCGGCCCCTACCGCCGCCTTCTCGCCACCCCCGGCGCCCGCGCCTTCACCATCGGGAATCTCCTGGCCCGCCTCCCCATGGGCATGTTCAGCGTCAGCGCGGTCGTCATGATCGCCGGGACGCGTGGGTCGTACGCCCTCGCCGGCGCCGTCACCGCGGCCGGTCTCGGCGCCACCGCGGTCGTCGCCCCGTGGACCGCACGGCTCGTCGACCGATACGGACAGGCCAAGATCGCCGTACCGGCCACGCTGCTCGCCGCGCTGGGTTCGCTCGCGCTGCTGCTGTGCGTGCGCCTCGGGGCGCCGGCCTGGACGCTCTTCGTGTCGTACGCCGCCACCGCCACGACCCCCAACCTGGGCGGCATGTCCAGGGCCCGCTGGGCGTACCTCCTCGACGGCGACGAGAAGGCGCTGCATGTCGCGAACTCCTTCGAGCAGGCCGTGGACGAGGCGTGCTTCATGCTGGGCCCTGTGCTCGCGGCCTTCCTGTGCGGCACGTTCTTCCCGGAGGCGGGCACGCTGGTCGGGGTGACGCTGCTGGTGACGGGCGTACTCCTCTTCACGGCCCAGCGCACGACGGAACCACCCGTGAGCAGCGCCGAAGGGGAGAGGCCGTTCCGGCGCCGGGCAACTGAGCCACCCCAGGGGCGCGGGGAACTGCGCGACCAGCCCCCACCGGCCCGCACCCGCACTCAACCGGGCACCCGCACTCAACCGGGCACCCGCAGCCGACCGGCCGCCCGCAGTCAACCGGCAAGCCCCCGAACCCCGCTCCGAACCCCCGCCCTCCGCCCCCTCCTCACCATCTGTCTCGCCATGGGCGCCGTCTTCGGCTCCCTGGAAGTCGTCACCATCGGGTTCGCCGACGCGCAGGGCCACCGCTCCGCCGCCGGGCTCGTGCTCGCGTTGCAGGCGGCCGGGTCGTGTGCGGCGGGGCTGGTCTACGGGGCGACGCGCAGGAGCGGCTCCGTGGAGGACCGCTACGTGTGGTGCATCACCGCCATGACCGCCCTGCTGACGCTCCCCCTGCTGGCCGCCGCCCTCACCGGCTCCCTGCTCGTCCTGGCCCCCGCGCTCCTGCTCGCGGGGATGGCGACCGCCCCGACGATGGTCACCGGGATGACCCTGGTCCAGCGGCACACCCCGCCCGGCCGCCTCAACGAGGGCATGACCCTCGCGGTGACCGGACTGCTCGGCGGGATCGCCTGCGGCAGCGCGGCCGGCGGCTGGACGGTGGAGCACGTGTCGCCGGTGGCGGGCTACGGCATCCCGGTCACGGCGGCCGCGGTGGCCCTGATGATCGCCCTCGCCGCCCACCGCCACCGGCCCCGCCCCCACCACCGCCACCA
The DNA here is from genome assembly GCF_042669125.1 of Streptomyces sp. NPDC057253. Taxonomy (NCBI): domain Bacteria; kingdom Bacillati; phylum Actinomycetota; class Actinomycetes; order Kitasatosporales; family Streptomycetaceae; genus Streptomyces; species Streptomyces sp. NPDC057253. The sequence goes on from NZ_JBHUXV010000117.1 coordinate 18,990, forward strand.
TCACGGCCCCGCCGAATCGTCGAATCGCTTCACCTGATCCTGTACAACCCATTGACGACCTTCGAGCCCTCCACATACGTTCCTTCGTCGAAGCGCTTCGACAGGCGTCGTCGAATCGAGTCGAATGCGAGTCGCCCTCGACGACCCCTGCGCGGCGCCCGGCCCGAAGCACCATCCGACTCCCCCGGAGGTACGGGATGTTGACGGCACGACGGCGTGCGACGGCGACAGCGGTGATCCTGACCGGATCACTGCTGCTGACCTCCTGCGGAGGCTCGGACAGCGGGTCCTCCGACGGAAAGACGCTCAGGCTCTGGCACTACGAGGGCCCGAGCAGTGCGATGGGCATCGCGTGGAAGGAGGCGATCAAGGAGTTCGAGGCCACGCACCCCGGTGTGAAGGTGAAGTTCGAGGAGAAGAGCTTCGACCAGATCCAGAAGACCGCCCCGATGGTCCTCAACTCCTCGGACGCGCCCGACATCATGGAGTACAACAAGGGCAACGCGACGGCCGGCCTGCTCTCCAAGCAGGGCCTGCTGACCGACCTCACGGCGGAGGCCGGCAAGCGCGGCTGGGACAAGAAGCTCAGCCCCAGCGTCCGCACCACCAGCCTCTACGACGCCAACGGCGTGATGGGCTCCGGCAAGTGGTACGGCGTGCCGAACTACGCCGAGTACACGCTGGTCTACTACAACAAGGACCTCTTCAAGAAGTACGGCGTCGCCCAGCCGAAGACCTTCGCCGAACTCACCGCCGCCATGGACAAGTTCGTCGCAGCGGGGGTCACCCCGCTCGCCAACGGCGGCGCCGCCTACCCGGCCCAGCAGTACCTCTACCAACTGGCCCTGTCCAAGGCCGACCGCTCCTGGGTGAACGCCTACCAGCTCTACCAGGGCAAGACCGACTTCCACGACGCGGCCTGGACCTACGGCGCCGAGACCTTCGCCGACTGGGTCGAGAAGGGCTACTTCAGCAAGAGTTCCAGCGGTCAGAACGACGAGGCCACCGGTGTCTCCTTCACCTCCGGCAAGGCGCCGATCCTGTTCTCCGGCAGCTGGTGGTACGGCCGCTTCAAGGCGGAGAACAAGTTCGACTGGGGCACCTTCCTGTGGCCCGACTCGAAGCTCACGCTCGGCTCGGGCGGCAACCTCTGGGTCGTACCGCAGGGTTCGAAGAACAAGGACCTCGCCTACGACTTCATCGACATCACCATGTCGAAGAAGATCCAGAACCTGCTCGGCAACTCCGGCGGCGTCCCGGTCGCGGCCGACGCCTCCGCCATCACCGACCCGCAGTCGAAGACGCTGATCGACGACTTCAACACCCTCTCCAGGAACGACGGCCTGGCCTTCTACCCCGACTGGCCGGTCCCCGGCTTCTACGACGTCCTCGTTTCCGGGACCCAGAAGCTGATCACCGGCAGCGACAAGCCGGACGGCTACCTCAGCGATCTCCAGGAGGCCTACGACAAGGGCGCGCCGAAGCAATGACGGCGACCGTCGAACGGGACGCGCGGGCGGTGGGCAAGAGCAAGGGCACCCTCGGAAAACCCCCGCGCGGTGCCCGCGACTCCTACGCCCTCTTCCTCCTCCCCGGCACCCTCGCCTTCCTCGCGATCATCGTCCTGCCGTTCGCGATGAACACGTACGTGAGCTTCACGGACTGGCAGGGCGTGGGGTCCCCGGAGTGGTCCGGGCTCGCCAACTACCGCGATCTGATGGACGATTCCGAGTTCTGGGCGTCTTTCCGGCACAGCCTCTTCATGGTCGTGGCGATGGCGGCGATCCCCACGGCGCTCGGACTGGTCCTCGCCGCCGCCCTGTTCGACCATGTCGGCAAGCACTTCGGCCCCCGGATCGCCGCCGTCCTGCGCGCCTGCTTCTACCTCCCCCAGGTGCTGCCGATCGCGGTCGCCGGCATCGTCTGGAGCTGGATCCTCGCCCCGGACAACGGCTCCCTCAACGCGCTCCTCAAGGCGATCGGCCTCGGCTCCTGGCAGCAGGACTGGCTCGGCGACCCCGACCTCGCCCTCTACAGCGTCATGGGCGTCATGGTCTGGGTCCAACTGGGCTTCCCGCTGGTCGTCTTCATGGCCGGCCTGCAACGCGTCGACCCCCAGCTGTACGAGGCGGCAGAGCTGGACGGCGCCGGCTGGTGGCGCCGCTTCTGGCACATCACGCTGCCGCAGATCCGCCCCGAGATCTACGTCGTGCTGACCTGGTGCTCGATCGCCGCGCTCAAGGTGTTCGGCGCGGTGTACGTCCTGACCAAGGGCGGGCCCGGCGGCGCCACGAACGTGCCCTCCTACTTCTCCTTCACCACGTTCTTCGAGAAGACGCAGGTCGGCTACGGCGCCGCGATCTCCACCGTGCTCACGGTGATCATCCTGGCGCTCTCCCTGATCGGTCTCAGGCTCCAGGAGAGGACGGACGCATGACCACCGCCCTGCGCCGCTACCCGGTGCTGATCGCCCTGTGCCTCGCGGCCCTGTTCATGATCGTGCCGTTCCTGATCGTCACGGTGAACGCCTTCAAGTCCCCGGCGGAATACGCCCAGAACGGCCCTCTCAGTCTCCCGGACGGTCTCTACACGCAGGGCCTGACGGACTTCTGGGAACGCGTCGACTTCGGCCGGAAGCTGGCCAACTCGGTACTGATCAGCGGCTCGGTGGCGGTGCTCGCCGTGATCCTGTCGGTCCTCAACGCCTACGCGATCGGCATCGGCCGTATCAAGGGCCGGACCTGGGTCCTCGCCTTCTTCGTCCTCGCGAACATGCTGCCGCAGGAGGCCCTGGTCTACCCCGTGTACTACCTGAGCAAGGAAGTCGGCCTGTACGACACGAGGTTGAGCGTGATCATCGTGTTCACGGTGATCCAGGCCGCCTTCGGCACGTACCTGTTGTCCGCGGTGCTCGGCCAGTTCCCCCGCGAGATCCTCGAGGCGGCCCGGATCGACGGCGCGAACAAGTGGCAGGTGCTGTGGCGGATCGTCGTCCCCGTCAGCCGACCCACCCTCGGCGTCCTGCTGGTCTTCTTCTTCATCTGGACCTGGAACGAGTTCCTGCTCCCGCTGGTCATGCTGATCTCCAACGACAACCAGACGGTCTCCGTGGCGCTCGGCGTCCTCCAGGGCCAGCGCCTGATGGACGCCACGATGACCAACGCGGCCGCCCTGCTCGGTGTGCTCCCCGCGCTCGTGTTCTTCCTCGTCTTCCAGCGAACCCTCACCCGCGGTATCGCCGTGGGTGCCGTGAAGTAAGGACCCCCCACCGATGAAGTTCACCGACGGCTACTGGCTGCTGCGCGAGGGCGTCACCGCGGACCATCCGGCCGTGGTCCACGAGGTCGTCGCCTCCGACGGCGGCCTGGAGATCCACGCGCCGTCCCAGCCCATCCGCCACCGCGGCGACCTGTTGAAGGGACCGGTCGTGACCATCAGCGCCCACGCCCCGATGCCCGACGTCATCGGCATCACCTTCACCCACTTCGAGGGCGAGCAGCCCAACCGACCCGAATTCGAGCTCAGGAAAGAGGAGTTCACCCCGCACACCGGGTCCGACGAGGACTCGGCGACCCTGACCTCGGGCGCCCTGTCGGTCCGGTTCGCCCGCACGGGGCCCTGGCAGGTCGACTTCCTGGCCGACGGCCGGGTCCTCACCAGCAGCGGCACCAAGAACATGGGCATCCTGCGGGACGCGACCGGCGGGCACTACCTGCGCGAGCAGCTCAACCTGACCGTCGGCACCTCGGTGTACGGCCTCGGCGAGCGCTTCGGTCCGCTGGTGAAGAACGGCCAGGTCGTCGACGTGTGGAACGCCGACGGCGGCACCGCAACCGAACAGGCCTACAAGAACGTCCCGTTCTACCTCACGGACGCGGGCTACGGCGTCTTCGTCGACCACCCCGGCAAGGTCTCCTTCGAGGTCGGCTCGGAGGCGGTCTCCCGGGTGCAGTTCAGCGCGGAGACCCAGGAGTTGACGTACTACGTCATCCACGGCCCGAGTCCCAAGGAGATCATCCGCAAGTACACGGCCCTCACCGGCCGTCCGGCGCTTCCGCCCGCCTGGTCCTTCGGTCTGTGGCTGTCGACGTCCTTCACGACGTCGTACGACGAGGAGACCGTCACGTCGTTCATCGACGGCATGAAGGACCGCGAACTGCCCCTGTCCGTCTTCCACTTCGACTGCTTCTGGATGCGCGAGTTCAACTGGTGCGACTTCCAGTGGGACCCGCGGGTCTTCCCCGACCCGGAGGGCATGCTCGCCCGGCTGCACGCGCGGGGCCTGAGGGTCTCCGTGTGGATCAACCCGTACATCGCCCAGAGATCGCCGCTGTTCGCGGAGGGCAAGGCGCTCGGCCATCTTCTGAAGCGGCCCGACGGCAGCGTCTGGCAGTGGGACCTGTGGCAACCCGGCATGGCCCTGGTCGACTTCACGAGCCCGGCCGCCCGCGACTGGTACGCGTCCAAGCTGGAGGGGCTCCTCGCGCAGGGCGTGGACTGCTTCAAGACCGACTTCGGCGAGCGGGTGCCGCTGGACGTCGAGTGGTCCGACGGCTCCGACCCCGAGCGGATGCACAACTACTACACCTACCTCTACAACCGGACCGTCTTCGACGTGCTGCGCAAGCACCGCGGCGAGCAGGAGGCGGTGGTCTTCGCCCGCTCGGCGACCGCGGGCAGCCAGCAGTTCCCGGTGCACTGGGGCGGCGACTGCGAGGCGACGTACGAGTCGATGGCGGAGTCGCTGCGCGGCGGGCTGTCCCTGGGCCTGTCCGGCTTCGGCTTCTGGAGCCACGACATCGGCGGCTTCGAGGGCACCCCGAGCCCGGCGCTCTTCAAACGCTGGCTCGCCTTCGGCCTGCTGTCCTCGCACAGCCGCCTGCACGGCAGCTCGTCGTACCGCGTCCCGTGGCTGTTCGACGAGGAGTCCGTGGACGTCCTGCGCCACTTCACCCGCCTCAAGCTGAGCCTGATGCCGTACCTCTACGAGGCCGCGCGCACCGCCCACGCCGAGGGCGTGCCGGTGATGCGGGCGATGCTCCTGGAGTTCCCGCAGGATCCCGGCTGCGCGCATCTGGAGCGGCAGTACATGCTGGGCCCGGATCTGCTGGTGGCACCGGTGTTCAGCGACTCCGGAGAGGTCTCGTACTACGTCCCCGAGGGCACCTGGACCCACTTCGTGACCGGCGAGACGGTGACCGGGCCGCGCTGGGTGCGCGAGCGGCACGCCTTCCTGAGCGTGCCGCTGCTGGTCAGGCCCGGTGCGGTGATCCCGGTCGGCGCGGTGGCCGACCGCCCCGACTACGACCACGCCGACGGGGTGACCCTGCGGGCGTACGGCCTGGCCCGGGGCGAGCAGGTCACGGTACGGGTCGGCGAGGTCGCCTTCACCGTCGTACGCGAGGGAGACACGCTCAGGGCGTCCTGCTCCGATCCCTCGGCGCCCTGGGGCCTGGCGGCCGGGGACAGGGTGGCGCGGGCCCAGGCCGACACCGGCTTCCTCTCGCTGGAGCTGGGCTGATGGTGAAGATCACGGATGTGGCGCGGCGGGCCGGGGTCTCCCCCAGCACCGTCTCCTACGCCCTCAGCGGCAAGCGCCCGATCTCCGAGGAGACCCGACAGCGGGTCGAGGCGGCCGTCCGCGAGCTGGGCTACCGGCCGCACGCGGGTGCCCGCGCCCTGGCCGGCAGACGCTCCAGCGTCCTGGCGCTGGTGGTGCCCTTACGGACCGGGATCCACGTCCCGACGGTGATGGGCTTCGCGGTGTCGGTGGTGACGACGGCCCGCCGCCACGACCACGACGTGCTGCTGCTGACGCAGGAGGAGGGCGAGGAGGGGCTGCGCCGGGTCGCGGACACGGCACTGGTCGACGGGCTGGTCATGATGGACGTCCAGCTCGACGATCCCCGGCTGCCGTTGCTGCGCGCACTGGACCTGCCGTCGGTGCTGATCGGCTTTCCGGCTGTCGCGGACGGGCTGACCTGCGTCGACCTCGACTTCCAGGCGGCGGGCGAGGCGTGCGTGGAACACCTGGCACGCCTCGGCCACCGCTCGGTGGCCCTGATCGGCTCCCCGCCCGAGGTGTACGTCCGCGGGACGGCCTACGCCGGGCGGGTGGTCCAGGGCTTCACGGCCGCCGCCGACCGCGCCGGGATGTCCTCGACGGTCCTGCCCTGCGAGCCGGACGCGGCCCGCGAGGCCGCCGAACAACTCCTGCGCGAGCAGCCCGCGTTGACGGGCGTGGTCGTCCACAACGAACCCCTGCTGGACCCGTTGGTCGACGCCTTCGCCGACCTCGGCCTGCGCATCCCGTCCGACCTCTCCGTCACGGCGATCTGCCCCGACGAGGTGGCCGAGTCACTGCGCGTACCGGTCACCTCGGTCTCCCTGCCGTCGACGGAGGTGGGCACGCGGGCGGTGGACCTGCTGATGAAGAAGCTGGCCGGGACGACGGTACCGGAGTCGACGCTGCTGGCGCCTCGGATGAGGGAGAGGGGGAGTACGGGGGCTCGGACGGTGGCGTGAAGGAGCCCCTCCCCTGGCAGGGGAGGGGCCCTCAGGTGATGCCTCTAGTCGTCGGCGATCAGGAACTCGACGCTCGGCACCACGAACTCGCCGTAGTGCAGGGCCGATCCGATGTCCTCCAGCCTCTTGTACTGCTCCCGGGACAGCGAGGCGTCAGAGTCGTACTCGATCACTCTCAGCAGGATCCGCAGTGCCAGGTCCGGGGTGCAGGCGCGGGCACAGTCCGCGAGAGCCCGGCGCACCTCGGCGGTCAGGAACGCCATCCCTTCGATCTCGGCGACGACCGCGCCCAGGTGGGCGAGGCCGTCCTCCGTGTCGGCTCCGGTGAGCGGCCGTGGTGGCTGCTCCTGCGCGGACAGCCAGGTGTCGCACACGTCGACGACGGTCTGTGTCCACCCGGCTCCCGTGGTCTGCCGCCAGCCCATGCCGTACTGGGTTCCGGCGTCCCACAGCACCTCCAGCGTCCGCGACGGCAGCCCGTCGAGGAGCGCCCGGGCGTCACGGCGCACTGCCAGGGCGTACTCACCGGCCCCGTCCGGCAGGTGCCGTGCGACGAGTTTGGCGGGGGTGTCCGCCTCGTGTGTCCAGTCCTGATGGAAGAAAGCCATCACCCACGGGACACCGAAGTCGAACTCGGTGAAGCGCTGCACGGCGGTCGCCCCTCCTTACTTCGGATAGCAGGTCTGCACGTAGTAGCCCAGCGGATGTCTCGCCTGGCCCTCCACCCGAGGTGCTCGCACGAGCTTGATGAAGTAGCCGTTGCCCGCGGCCTTGGGAGCGGCCCGGCCGTTGTCGAAGTAGACCGTACCGAGGGAGTTGTTCCGCCCGAACGTGCCCGTCAGGGGTAGCTCGTTCGTCCTGTTCTCCGCCATCCACTTGCGGATCTTGTTCGCGTTGTTGGCGAGGGCGTAGTCGACGACCTGCTGCGCGGTCTGCTGGTCGATGAACACGCTGTTGGGCGTGTCTCTGCCGCTCTCGACCGTCTTGCGGTGCGCGATCGCCTCCGCCTCGGCCTGGTTGGGGCGCACGTGCTCCGTGAGGGTGTGCGCCTGCCCCGGGAAGCTGGCCTCGTCCAGGATGAGGTCGCTGCAATTGTGGACCAGGACCGGGGTGGCGCCCGCCACCGCGTAGAACGTGTGCAGTCCGGCGACGGTCAGGTCGTACACGGTCCGCGCCGCCGAGGCGTGGCGGTCGAGCACCGCGGCCACCGTGCGCAGGCTCCCGCCGGGGGTGCGCAGGCTGTCGCCGGGACGCAGGTCGGACGCGAGGGTCCAGCCGCGGCCGGTGACGAAGAACCGGTGCCCCGAGGTGCTCGTCAGGCTTCCGCCGCCGGCCAGGGTGATGTCCACCAGGTCGTCGGAGGTGTGCGAGTAGGTCTGGGTGACCGGCTCGCCCCGGGTGATTCCGGTGTCGGGGTCGGTGGCCAGGAGCCGGTCGCCGAACCGCACGTCACGGATGGCCTTGCGGCCGCCGTCGGCGAGGACGACCTGGGTGCCGCCGGGGAAGCTGTTGCGGATGCAGGCGGTGCGTGCCTCCTCGTACGTCCGTGCGCTGCGCTCGATCGCGGACAGCGCGCGGGCGTCCACGTCCAGGGCCCGCAGCGCCTTCATGGCGTCGGACACCCCGACACCGGTGCGCATGGCGGCGTCCACCGCGCGGATCGCCTCGGTGATCTTGGCGATCGGACCGCCCAGCGGCAGCCAGGTGGCCGCCCAGGCACAGTCGCCGTAGCTGCCGCCGTCCTGGGCCGTGGTGATCTTGTGGTAGCAACCGACGAAGTCACCGATGATCGAGTCGAAGAGCCCCTTCCACAGGTCCTTGGTCGCCTCCCACGAGGAGATCTTGACCTTCTTGCTCAGGTCCGTGAACGTCTTCGTCTTGAGGAACTGCGTGTCACCGGCGGGGCAGCCGGACTCGGTGGCCGGCACCTCCGGGTTCAGGCACAGGTAGTAGCTGACGGTCGCGTCGAAGTGCACCTCGTACACCAGGTCGCAGGGAAGGCGCGAGCAGTCGTCCGGCAGCCGCTGCGGGTCCCCCCGCTGCTTGATGTCGTCGATGACCGAGAACACCCCGCCGATGCCGGTCCCCGCGCCCGCCTGCACCTGACTGTTGGCGTCATTGCGCGCGGCCTGGTCGGCCGCCTGCTGCGCCGACTCCGCATACTTCTGCGCGTCCTTCGCCGCCTGCTCCGCCGCCGTCGCCTCCGCGTCCGCGCGGTCGGCCGCCGCTCGGGCGTCCTTGGCGGACTGCTCGGCCGCGGCAGCCGCCGTGCGGGCGGCCTCCGCGTCCAGGGCCGCCTGGTCGGCGGAGGAGCGGGCGTCGGCCGCGTAGGTCTCGGCCTGGTCGGCGGCCTGGTCGGCCGCTGCCGCGTCCACGGTGGCCTGGCGGTCGTACTCCTTCGCGCGGGCCAGCGAGGCCTGGGCGTCGGCCGCGTACTGAGCCGCCTCGGCCGCGTAACCCAGCGCCTCCTTCGCCGACTTGCGCGCGTCGGCCGCGAAACCGGCCGCCTCCGCCGCCAGCGTGTACGCCGCCTTCGCGTCACCGGTCGCCGCCGCCGCGAGGCTCGCCGCCTGGGCCGCGTTCTTCTGCGCGTTGGCCGCGTGGGCCTCGGCGACGGCCTTCTGCTGCTCGGCGATCGTCTTCGACGCCTGGCCCGACAGGACGGCGAGGCCCGCCGCCGAGTCGGTGGTGACGTACGGCGCGCCCAGCTGGATCGCGTCGTTGGCCGGGGCGGCGACCTGCTGGGCCGCGTTGCCGGCGTCCTCCGCCGCCTGGGCGGTGGTGTAGGCGTGCCCGGCCGCGTCCGCGGCGCCCGCGACCGCCTTGGCGGCCTCGGCCTTCGCCGCGTCGGCCTGCTTCATGGCGTCGGCGGCGTGCTTCTCGGCCTCGTCGGCCAGCTTCACGGCCGTACGGGCGGCGGAGGCGGAGGCCTCGGACGCCTTGATGGCGTCGGCGGCCGCGCTGGTCGCGGTACGGACCGCGGCGTCCGCCCGCAGCTTGGCGGCCTGGGC
>NZ_JBHUXV010000118.1:0-28466 GCF_042669125.1 Streptomyces sp. NPDC057253
GCACAACAGGAGGTCAGTTCGGAGATCTCGGACGGTGATGCCGCGGGGTACCTCTGAGCAGAGATCGCGGTACTCCTCAAACTTGACTACTTCGACGGAGTGGTCGAGGGTACATCACCTATCGCCTCCAACGGACAGTGCTCCGGCTCACATCGGCGCCGGGGTGTTGTCAGCCCCCCGCTGTCCCCGGTGCTGGCCCCCGTAGGCGCACGGGGGGTTGTCGGATGGTCGCAAGAGGTCACCGGTTCGTACGTTTCCTCAGGTCGGAACGTTTCCTGAGAGAGCCGGAGTCCGGACATGCCGCAGAGCACCGCAACCGTCGTGCCCCACCCGCGCGGTCCGTCCGGCTCCCCGCCCGGGGGAAGCGAGTTCGCGCCACTCCTGCGCGCCGTGAAGAGCCGGGGCCTCCTGGAGCGCCGCCACGGCTGGTACGCCCGCACCATCACCGTCAACGCACTCGTCCTGGCCGGTCTCGTCACGGCCGTCGCCCTGTCCGGCGACTCCTGGCGAACCCTGCTGCTGGCCCCGCTCCTCGCCGTCTTCTCCGCGCGCACCGCCTTCGTCGGCCACGACGCGGGCCACGCCCAGATCACCGGCGACAAGGCGGCCGGCCGGGTCATCGGCCTCATCCACGGCAACCTGCTCCTGGGCATGAGCTACTCGTGGTGGAACCACAAGCACAACCGCCACCACGCCAACCCCAACCACATCGACAAGGACCCCGACGTCGCCGCGGACGTCCTCGTCTTCACGGGCGAACAGGCGAAGGGACGGACGGGCTTCAGGCGATGGCTCACCCGCCACCAGGCCTGGCTCTTCTTCCCCCTCACCCTCCTCGAAGGCGTCGCCCTGAAGATCCAGGGCTTCAGGGATCTGCGCCGCCAGACGCCGGGGGAGCGTGCCGTCGAAGGCGCCCTCCTGGTGAGCCATGTCGCCGCCTACGCCACGCTGCTGCTGACCACGATGTCCCCCGGCAAGGCGCTGGCCTTCGCGGCGATCCACCAGGCGCTGTTCGGACTCCACCTCGGAATGTCCTTCGCGCCCAACCACAAGGGCATGGAGATGCCGGACCCGGACGGCGAGTCGTGGGGTCATCTGCGCCGCCAGGTGCTCACCTCGCGCAACATCCGTGGCGGCGCCGTCACCGACTGGTTCCTCGGCGGCCTCAACTACCAGGTGGAACACCACCTCTTCCCCAGCATGCCCCGGCCGCATCTCCGCCTCGCGCAGCCCCTCGTGCGCGCGCACTGCCGGGATCTGGGTATCCCCTACACCGAGACCGGCCTCGTGGACTCCTACCGGCAGGCGCTGAGCCACATGCACGACGTGGGGGAGCCGCTGCGGGGAGACCAATAGGCGTCACCGGGGGTGGGAGGAGGCGCCGCGGGTGGACCATGAGGGGGCACGAGTCCGGGGGCGTCTCAGGGGGTGGTCTCAGGGATGTCTCAGGGTCGTGGTGCGGAACTGGCGGAAGCGCGGACCCGTTTTTCTGGACAGAGAGCGGCAACGGCCGCGAAGGAGGCGACGCACATGTCGAAGAACGCGAAGATCGCCGCAGGGGGTGCGGCGGTCGGGCTGCTCCTGTTGATCTGGCTGCCCTGGTGGGCCGCACTCCTGATCGTGCTGGGAGTCCCGGCCGCCGCATACCTCACCCTGGACCCCTCGCAGCGGCGCAGGCTGCGCCGCGTCACCCGCAAGGAGCTCGGCCGCTGACCCGGCGCACCGGCCGGGAGCGGTACCGGCCCGGCCGGTGCGGAGCGGCGGCTCAGCTGGGGCGTACGGCCATCTTGTCGAGCGCTGCCAGCAGTCCTGGCAGCTCCGGGCCCCGGCCCACCGGCAGGACCTCCCCGGGCTCGTCGTCGAGCAGCACGAACGCGATGTCGTCGGTCCTGGCCACCAGGGACCACCCGGGGCCGTCGGCACGCAGCATCCGGGAGTCGCCGGACGCGAACGAGGACCGGACCCGCCCGAGGGGTGGCGGCGAGTCCACGTAGGCGCGGGCCTCGGCGAGCACACGCCGGACACCGCCGTGACCTTTGCGTGCCGCCTTCCCGACTTCACCCGAGGCGTCCGTACCCGCGGCCGTGCCCGTCGAGGAGTCGCCCTCCGAGGCCTCCTTGGCCGCGGCGGGGCGGCTGGAGGGGACGCCGTCCGAGGTGTCCTGGTCCGCGGCCCTGTCGTCGGCGGTCTTCGTGTCCCCGGATTTCCCGTCCCCGGCCGAGCCGCCGTTCGGGCTGGGAAACGCCGAGTCGTCGATCTGCTCACGCCACATGGCCCACTGGAGCGCGATCTCGTCGGCGCCCAGGCGCCGCTGGGCCGAGCCCCAGGTGGTGGTGTCCGGCGGCGCCAGCATGGGGCCGTCGGCGGCCTCGGGGTCCGGGTCGTGCGGCGCCGGAACACCGGGCGCGGCGACGGCGACGGCGAGGGGCCAGCCGGGCAGCGCGGCCACCACGGTGTGCTCCTCGGGCGACAGGTCGTACTCCATGCCGCAGTCCCAGGAGGCGATCGCCACGGCGACCAGGGAGACGTCGTCGACGACGACCGTCCACCGGGCGCCGCCGCCGTCCTGGCCGATCACCAGGCCGTACCCGTCGGCCAGCGGCGCCAGGCCGAGCGCCGCGCAGGCCTCCGGATAGTCGTCGCCCAGCACGCTCGGGAACTTCGCCGGCGTCAGCAGCACCGCCGTCAGCACATAGAGCGCGTCGTCCGCGGCGGCGACGGCGTCCTCGTCCGTCCCGGCCATCCCAGCCTCCCCATCGGTAAGTCCAACGGCGCGCACCCTAGTGCGCGGGGAAGGCGCTTGTCACGACTGGCCAGAACACCCGGAGCTGCTGTTTTCCGGCTGGACGGGGCGAATCGACCCTCCCTCGGCGGCCGATCAGACAGCCGGCAGTCCGAGGAGCGCACGCGCCACGGCGCCCGGCGACTCGTCGCGCTCCCGGGCGAGGGCGATGACCGCCCGGCACGCGAGCTCGTTGACCCCGAACGACAGCGCTTCCGGCGACACCCAGGCCGAGGTCTCCTCGATCCGGTCCTGGTCGTCCTCCGCGCACGCCGAGACGTACGCGGCGGCGGCCTCGAACAGGTTGTGCGTACGCGTCTCGCGGCCGGTCCGTTCCTCGGTGCGCATGGCGTTGACGACTCTGGTGCCGGACTTACGGATCCTGCCCCACATGGTCACCACCTTCCCCCTGAGTGACGTGGTCCTTGCGAACGTTCGTCTTCTGCCACTCAACGTAAGGTCCGAGCGTCGGCGGCAGAAGAGGGACGTGGCGTCCACAAGGCCGGAAAGCGGTCAACCCGCTGTGCGGGGCGGGATACTTGTGGTTTCTCAGGACGTGGCGAACAAGGGGGCGGATCGGTGAACTCGGCCGGACAGACGGGGCGTTGGAGTGCAGGCGGCGGTCGGCGTGAACGGCACGCGGTCGTGGTGGGCGGCAGCCTCGCGGGGCTCCTCGCGGCGCACGCCCTGGCCGGGCACGCCGACCGGGTGACCGTCGTCGAGCGCGATCGGCTCCCGGACGGCCCGAAGCCCCGTCCCGGCGTCCCGCAGGGCCGGCATCCGCATGTCCTGCTGAAGGGCGGACAGACGGCCCTGGAATCGCTGCTGCCCGGCTTTCTGACCGAGTTGCGGGAGGCGGGCGCCCCCAGGGTGGGCATGCCGTCGGACATGGTGATGTGGCAGAACGGCCGCTGGTTCCGCCGGATGCCGGCCACCACGCACATCTACACGGGCTCCCGCGCACAACTGGAGGAGCTGGTACGGCGGCGGGTCCTCGCCGACCCCGCGATCAGCGTGCTGGACGGCACCGACGTCGTCGGGCTCCTCGGCGACGCCTCACGCGTGCGAGGAGTACGGCTGCGCGAGCGCTCCGGCGACGCCCACGCGCCGTCGCGGTCCCTGGAGGCCGACCTCGTCGTGGACGCCTCCGGCAGCGGCACCAGGGCACCGCAGTGGCTCACGGCGATCGGCGCGGAGGTCCCGCAGGAGGAGACCATCGACACCGGACTCGCCTACGCCTCCCGTGTCTACCGCGGCCCGAGCGGTGTCCTCGACGGCGAGACCCTCGGCTACTACGTCTACCCCGGCCCCGACCAGGTCCACGGGGGCGGTGCGCTGCCGCTGGAGGACGGCACCCACCTGGTGATCGTCTCGGGGCTGCGCGGCGACGAACCGCCCACCGGTGACGACGAGTTCGTGACCTACACCAAGAGGCTGGCGCATCCGCTCCTGGACCGGTGGCTGGAGGACGCCGAGCCCCTCTCCCCGGCGTTCGGGTTCCGGCGGACCGCCAATGTCCGCCGCCGCTACGACCGGCCCGGCCGTCCGGCGGGCTTCCTCGCCACCGGCGACGCCCTGTGCACCTTCAACCCGATCTACGGCCAGGGCATGGCCGTGGCCGCGATGAGCGCGGTCGCCCTGCGCGACGCCCTGGCCGACCCGCGCCGGACACCCACGACCCGGCGTGTGCAGCAGGCGATCCTCGCCGCGTCCCGGCAGGCGTGGGACATCTCCGCGGGCGCCGACCGCAAGATGCCGGGCGCGACCGGTACCGCACTCGACGGAGGGCCCGCGGACCAGGTCGCCGGCTGGTACCTGCGCCGGGTCCAGGAGCGGTCCCCGGGCGACCCCGTCGTCGGGCGCGCCTTCCGTGCCGTACTGACCCTCTCCGCCCCTGTCAGCGCCCTCTTCGCCCCGCCCGTGGCCCGGGCCGTTCTCTTCCGTCCGATCGGACCGACACCGGCCGAGCCGCCGGCGGCGCCGGAGGAGCCCGGATCGCGAGCGTGACGATCCCAGCGCTCGCGGACCGGCGACGGACTGCCGGGCGCCACCACCCGTCCGCGCATCCGCGAGGGCGGTCGGCGTCCGGTCAACCGGCGGTGGCCAGGCGGCGCTGGAGCTCCTCCTGGGAGACGTCCTCGACGTGGGTCAGAAAGACCCACAGGTGCCCCGAGGGGTCCTTGAGGATGACGGTGCGGTCACCGTGGAACATGTCCTTCGGCGGCTGGAGGATCTCGGCCCCGGCGGCCTCCGCGCGCTCCGCCAGGCTGTCCACGTCCGGCACGAAGACATGCAGCGCGACGGAGGTGCCGCCTCCGAGCGAGGCGGGCGCGGCGAAGGCGCCGGCCTCCGCCTCCTCCACGCTGGCGTCGCCCAGCATCAGGACCGACTGTCCGATGGTGATCTCGGCGTGCAGGATCCCGCCGCCCGGGGCGTCGACCCTGAAGTCCTCACGCGCGCCGAACGCCCGCTGGTAGAAATCGATCGCCGCGGCGGCGTCGTCGACCATGATGTGCGGGATCACGGCGTAGCGGTAGCGGTCGGGGGTCTCGACACGGTCTGCGTGCTCGGTCACGGCGAACCTCCAGAAAGGCGCCGCGGGTCGGTCCCACGGCCCTGGAAGGAACGTAGAAGCTCAAGTTCGATTGAGGTCAAGCACCGATGTCACCCGGCGCCGGTCCGGACGAGTCGTCGAGTGCCGTGATCGTCTCCCTCAGCCAGCCGAGTTCGGCCCGGGACGTGGCACGCGCGATGAGCAGTACCCCGCGGCGGAAGGGGTCGTCCAACTCCTCGGCGCTCAGTGGCCGGTCCCCCTCGTAGAAGAAGCTGGCGGGCTCCTCCAGGAAGGCGAGCCGGCGTCGCAGTACGGCCGCCTGCGCGCCGGCGTCGTCCAAGTGCCGGAGGAAGGCGAGGACCGTGAACCACCGGTTCTCGTCGGTGATGTCACGCCTGCTCGGTTCGGCGAGCCGCCGCCGCAGTTCCCGCCGGCCCTCGTCGGTGAGCGTGAGGACGTGGCGGGGCGCGGCCACGGCACCGGGTTCCGTCGCGCGCCCCAGCAGCCCCGCCGTCTCCAGTCGCTTGATCGCCGGGTACAGCGTGCTCTCGGCGACCGGCCGCACGTGCCCCGCCAGCGCGGTGATGCGTTTGCGCAGCTCATAGCCGTGCAGCGAGGTGTCGTAGAGGAATCCGAGGATGGCCAGTTCCAGCATGCGCGCATTCTGCCGCACCGGCGTTGTACCTCTCCAATGGTGTACATCCTGTTCGCAATACATCGGAGGCGATGTATTGTCCTGGAGGGCACACGAGGGAGGGCACCATGAAGCAGGCCGAGTTCGACGGCAAGGGAAGCCGCATCCGCTGGACCGAGACGCCCGGCGAGGAACCGGCACGCGTGTACGTGCACGGGCTGGGGGCGGCCTCGGCCGTCTACCACGCCCACATCGCCGCCCGGCCCGAACTCGCTGGGCGGCGCAGCCTGTTCGTCGACCTGCCCGGGCACGGGGTCAGCGACCGTCCCGAGCAGTTCGGGTACACGCTGGAGGACCACGCCGACGCCCTGGCGGTCGTCCTGGACGCGGCGGGCCTGACCGGTGCCGAGCTGATCGCGCACAGCATGGGCGGGTCGGTCGCGCTCGTCCTCGCCCACCGCAGGCCCGAGCTCGTCTCCCGGCTGGTCCTGACGGAGGCCAACCTCGACCCGTCGCCCCCGTCCTCGGCGGGCAGCACCTGGATCGACGCCTATGAGGAGGACGACTTCGTCGCGGGCGCCCACACGCGCGTGCTCGACAAGGCCGGCCCCCTGTGGGCGGCGACCATGCGGCTGGCCGACCCGCGCGCCCTGCACCGCAGCGCGGCCGGGCTCAGGCGTGGATCGGTGCCCATGATGCGCGCGATCCTCGAAGCGCTGCCCGTCGAGCGTGTGTACCTCCAGGGCGAACTCACCGGCGAACTCGAGGGACGCGAGGGCCTGGAGGCGGCGGGCGTGCGCGTGCTGACCGTGCCGGGCGCCGGCCACAACGTCATGTTCGACAACCCCGACGCCTTCGTGGCCGCGGTCGCCGGGACGGGGTGAGCCCCGGTCCGTCTATGCGGAGCGGCCGAGGACGCGTGAGCCCCGGTCCGTCTACGCGGAGCGGCCGAGGACGCGTGAGCCCGGTCAGTCTCCGTGGACGGACCCAGGACGCGTGCGCGTGGTCAGTCCTCGCGGACGGCCAGGGCCAGGAACCGGGCGTCCTCGTCGGCGTACGAGGTCATCCGCCACCCCGAACCGGTCAGCAGTGGGCGGAGATTGGGCTCCGCGCGCAGGTCCTCGGGGGTGATCTGCCGGCCCTGGCGTGCGACGAGGGCCGCCCTGCCGATCGGGTGGAACAGGGCCAGGACGCCACCGGGCCGCACCACGCGGGCCAACTCGCGCAGATTCTCGGCGGGCCTGGGCAGATGCGAGATCAGGCCCGCACCGAACACGGCGTCGAGCGACCGGGAGCGCAACGGCAGCGCGGTCACGTCGGCGAGCAGCAAACGCCCGTCCCGGTCCCTCCCGGCCCGTACGGCGGCCTCCAGCATGGCCGGGGTCAGATCGGCTCCCACGACCACTCCGGAGGCCCCCACGGCCGCGCGCAGGGGCGGCAGCGCCCGTCCGGTGCCGCAGCCCGCGTCGAGCACCCGGTCGCCCTCGCGCAGGCCGAGTTCGGCGACCGCGGCGGCGTAGGCAGGACCGTCGTCCGGGAACCTGCTGTCCCAGTCGGCGGCACGGGCCGAGAAGAACTCCTGGACATGTGTGTGGTCGTCGCTCATGGTCCGCATGATCCCTCACCGACACGGATGAATCCCCGGCGTGCACGTTCGGGCGTGACGCGATCGTTCAGGTGCGTCTCCGCGTCATATTGCAACACCTTTCGAAATGCGCCCTCTTTGTGCGCCCCTGACCCCACTAGCGTCCCTTGGCCATGGGACACCTGGACCACGCAGCCCTGGGCTGGCTGACGCCCACGCTCTCGTACGTGATGGCCTGTATCGGCGCCGCGCTCGGCCTGCGCTGCACCGTCCGCGCGCTCGGAGCGACCGGACGTTCGCGCCGCAACTGGCTGATCACCGCCGCCTCGGCCATCGGCACCGGCATCTGGACCATGCACTTCGTGGCCATGCTCGGCTTCAGCGTCAGCGGCACCGACATCCGCTACGACGTACCCCTGACCATCGCGAGCCTGCTGGTCGCCATGGTCGTCGTCTCCGCGGGCGTCTTCGCGGTCGGCTACAGCCGTGACCGGATCCGCGCGCTCCTCCTGGGCGGACTCACCACCGGCCTGGGCGTGGCGAGCATGCACTACCTGGGCATGGCGGCCGTACGACTGCACGGCGCCATCGACTACGACCCGATGCTCGTCGGCCTGTCGGTCCTCATCGCCGTGGTCGCGGCGACAGCGGCCCTGTGGGCGGCGCTCAACATTAAGTCGCCGGTCGCCGTCACCATCGCCTCGCTCATCATGGGGGCCGCGGTCAGCAGCATGCACTACACCGGGATGTTCGCGGTGAGTGTGCGGGTCTCGCCCTCCGGGGCCATGCTGCCCGGAGCCACGGCGATGCAGTTCATCTTCCCGCTCGCCGTCGGCCTCGGCTCCTATCTCTTCCTGACATCGGCCTTCGTCGCGCTGTCGCCCACGACGGGCGAGCGCGAGGCCACCGCCTCGGCCCAGCGCGCGGTCGAGAGCGTCCCCTCATAGCCGCGGCGTCCCCTCCTGGCGGCGGATCCGAGCCCCGGACGGCCCCGACGAGACGCCCCGAACCACTCCCGAGCGAGGAGGCCATGCGTACACCGCGTAGGACCCCCACAGCCGGCGCCGAGCCGCCGCCCACGACACCCGCGCGCGGCCGCCGCGCCCACGCCGGCCCGCCGGCCGACGAAGTGCCCGACGACACCGCGGGACCGCTACCGGAGGACATACCCGCGCGCGCGGGACACTGGCGGATGCGCCCGCGCACGGTCCGCGCCAAGATCGTCTGCCTGCTGATGGTGCCCGTCGTCTCGCTGCTCGCCCTGTGGGCGTACGCGACCGTCAGCACCGCCCAGGACGTCTCCCGGCTGCGGCAGTTGCAGCGCGTGGACGACACGGTGCGGGCGCCCGTCGCCGACGCCGTGACCGCGCTCCAGGCGGAGCGGGCCGCCGCGGTGCGTCATGCGACCGACCCGTCCGCGGCGCGGAGCGACGACCTCCGCAAACTCGCCGCACGCACCGACCAGGCGGTGGCCCGGCTGCGACTCGGTGACCACAACACCGTCGCCGACGGCGAGGAACTGCCCGCCGGTGTCGCCCAGCGACTCGAGGCCTTCGTGACCGGAGTCGAGCAACTGCGCACCCTGCGCACCGCCGTGCTGGACCGCAGCGCCGGATGGGACGAGACGTACGGCCGCTACACCAGGACCATCGCCGGTGCCTTCGCGGTGGACGGTGCCCTCACCGGCATCCAGGACGCCGAACTGGGCTCCGACGCGCGCGTCCTCCTGGAGTTCTCCCGCGCGGGCGAGTCGCTGGCCCAGGAGGACGTCGTCCTGGCGAGCGCGCGTCTGTCCGGCGTCCTCGCAGGGGAGCGGCTGCGGCTGTTCACCGGGGCCGTCGACACCCGCCGAGCCCTCACCGAGAGCGCCGTCGCCGATCTGCGCGGCTCCGACCGCACCGCCTGGCAGAAGGTCGCCGGCAGCGGTGCCTACGCCACCGTGACCGCCGCCGAGGACCGGATCCTCGCCGCCGCGCCCGGCGTGCGCGCCGTCGAGTCGACGCCGGAGTCCACCTGGCAGGCGGCACACACACGCGTGCAGAAAGGCATGCGGGGCGTCGAGGAGACGGCGGGAAGCGGAGTCGCCCACCGCGCCGACCCGTTCACCCGGGGCCTGCTCACCCCGGCGGGCGCCGCCGTCCTGCTCGGACTCGTCGCCGTCGCCGCGTCCCTCGTCATCTCCGTGCGCATCGGACGCGGCCTCGTCGTCGAACTCGTGAGCCTGCGCAACAGCGCCCTGGAGATCGCCCGCCGCAAGCTCCCCGAGGCCATGGGCAGGCTGCGCGCCGGCGACGAGATCGACATCCGGTCCGAGGCCCCGCCCGGGCCACCCGCGGAGGACGAGACCGGCCAGGTCGCCGAGGCGCTCGCCACCGTCCACCGTGCCGCCCTGCGGGCCGCGGTGGAGCGCGCCGAACTCGCCAGCGGCATCTCCGGCGTCTTCGTCAACCTCGCCCGCCGCAGCCAGGTCCTCGTCCACCGCCAGCTGAGCCTGCTCGACAGCATGGAGCGCCGCTCCGACGACCCCAACGAACTGAGCGACCTCTTCCGGCTCGACCACCTCACCACCCGTATGCGCCGCCACGCGGAGAGCCTGATCATCCTCTCCGGCGCCGCCCCCGGCCGTGCCTGGCGCATGCCGGTGTCGCTGACCAACGTGGTGCGCGCGGCCGTGTCCGAGGTCGAGGACTACGCGCGCGTGGAGGTACGTCAGCTGCCCGACGCCTCCGTCGTGGGCGCGGCGGTCGCCGACCTCACCCATCTGCTGGCCGAGGTCATCGAGAACGCCGCCCAGTTCTCGCCGCCCCACACGCATGTGCGGGTCACCGGCGAACCCGTCGGCAACGGCTACGCCATCGAGGTCGAGGACCGCGGCCTCGGCATGGGCAAGGAGACGCTCGCCGAGGCCAACCGCCGCATCGAACAGTCCGAGGCGCTCGACCTGTTCGACAGCGACCGGCTCGGACTGTTCGTGGTCAGCAGGCTCGCGGCCCGCCACGGCATCAAGGTGCACCTGCGCACCTCGCCGTACGGCGGTACCACCGCGGTCGTCCTGCTGCCCACGGCGCTGCTGCACATCAAGGCGGAGGAACGTTCACCCGCCCAGGCCGCCGACCGGGAACGGTTCACGGAACGCGAGTACGCGCGCGTGTCCGCGGAACGGGACCCGGAGTCCGTCCCGGCCTCCGCCGAGCGGCCCGCCCTGGTGGCTCCCCGCGTGGCCGCGGCCGACCGGGGAACGGCCGACACACCGCCCCCCGGAGTGACCGCCCTGCGCCTGCACCGGCCGCCCGACGAGCCCGAGGAGTCCGACGACCTCCCCCGCCGGGTGCGCCAGGCGAACCTCGCTCCACAACTGCGCGAGCAGCAGCGCTCGGAGGAACCGCCCGCGGCGGCGGCCCGCCGGGACGACGACGGCCGTACGCCCGAGGTCGTACGGGATCGGATGGCCGCGTACCGGGACGGCTGGGCGCGTGGGGGCGGCAGGCAGCCCGGGCGCGGTGCCACCCCAGATTCCCCAGCGGGCAGAGACAGCAGCGAAGGAGACCGAGGATGATCCAGGACCCGAGCATGAGGGCCGACATGGGAGTCCCCCCGCGCGAGCGAAGCCGGGAGTGGACCAGGTCCGGCGAACTCGACTGGCTGCTGGACGACCTGGTGCTGCGCGTGAGCGAGGTACGGCATGCCGTGGTGCTCTCCAACGACGGCCTCGCCGTGGGGTCCTCCACGGACCTGCGCCGGGAGGATGCGGAACACCTCGCTGCCGTCTCCTCCGGCTTCCACAGCCTGGCGAAGGGCGCCGGCCGGCACTTCGGGGCCGGCGGGGTGCGCCAGACCATGGTCGAGATGGACGACGGCTTCCTGTTCGTGGCCGCCGCGGGAGACGGCTCCTGTCTCGCCGTCCTCACCGCCGTGACCGCGGACATAGGACTCGTCGCCTACGAGATGGCACGGCTGGTCAAGCGGGTCGGCGAGCACCTCTACACGCCGCCGCGCGTGGGCGCGCGGCCGCCCGCCGCCGGATGAGAGGGAAGGGCGGTCGGCACGCATGACCGAGGACATGGCGGGCGCTCCGCACGAGCAGGGCAGCCAGTGGTACGACGGCGAGGCCGGGCCTCTCGTCCGCCCCTACGCGATGACGGGCGGACGCACCAAACCCGGCCCCACCGGGGTGCGTTTCGACCTGATCGCCCTCGTCACCCTGGACACGGGCGCGCCCGGCCCGGGCGAGGACACCGCGCTCGGACCGGAACACCGGGCCCTGATCGACCTGTGCCGCACCGAGACCCAGTCCGTGGCGGAGCTCGCCGCCGGCGCCGACCTGCCCGTCGGCGTGGTCAGGGTGCTCCTGGGGGACCTCCTGGAACTGGGCTGCGTCACCGTCAGCCGCCCGGTCCCGCCCGCCCAACTGCCCGATGAACGGATTCTGCGCGAGGTGATCGAAGGGCTTCGGGCGCTGTAGATGAACGTTCAGAACCAGGCAATAAGCGGTCGAACCTCCCGAAGGGGAGCCCCAGTTGTCATGATGCTGATTTCGCGACCCCTTGCCGACGTCGCCGCCCGTTGCCGGCCCTCCCGAGAGAAGTGATCGATGGTCTCCGAGAACTCCGACGCCCAGGGCGGCGATGCGACCGCCCTCGCGCTGAAGATACTGGTCGCCGGCGGGTTCGGCGTGGGCAAGACCACCCTGGTGGGCGCGGTCAGCGAGATCAGGCCGCTGCGCACCGAGGAACTGCTCAGCGAGGCGGGCCAGTGGGTGGACGACACCGACGGCGTGGACCAGAAGGTCACCACCACGGTCGCCATGGACTTCGGGCGCATCACCATCCGCTCCGGCCTGTCCCTCTATCTCTTCGGCACCCCCGGCCAGGACCGCTTCTGGTTCCTGTGGGACGAGTTGTCGCAAGGAGCCCTGGGTGCCGTCGTCCTCGCCGACACCCGGCGCCTGGAGGACTGCTTCCCGGCCGTCGACTACTTCGAGCACCGGCACATCCCGTTCGTCGTGGCCGTCAACTGCTTCGCCGGAGCCCGGACCTACGGCGCCCACGACGTGTCCCGCGCCCTGGACCTCGACCAGGGCACGCCCGTGGTGCTGTGCGACGCACGGGACCGTGACTCGGGGAAGGAAGTGCTGATCCGTCTGGTCGAGTACGCCGGGCGGATGCACACCGCCCGGCTGCTCGACTCGGTGGGCTGACCGCCGCAGACGTCAGTCGGCGACGCGCTTCTGCGCCAGCACCTTGTCGATCCGCACGCGGACGAGGAGTTCCCCGGGGACGCCGTTGCGGGCGGCGAACTCCTCCGCCCGCTCCTCGCCCATGTACCGTGCGCCGATCCGGCCGGCCCAGTGCCCGACCTCGTCGAGCTCCTCCGACAACCGGGCCCGGCCCTGGAGGACCACGAAGTCGAACGGCGGCCGGTCGTCGTCCACGCACAGCGCGATCCGCCCGTCCCGCGCCAGGTTGCGCCCCTTGACGCTGTTCTTCCCGGTGTTGAACACCAGGTCGTCGCCGTCCAGCACGAACCAGATCGGCGCCACGTGCGGGCTCCCGTCGGCCCGCACGGTCGACAGCTTTCCGGTGCGGGTGCCGTGCGAGACGAACTCCCGCCATTCCTCATCGGTCATCTTCTGTGCCATGTCCCCATTCTCCTTGCCCCGTTGACGGTCGTGGGGAAGGCTTGCGGGGGCAGGTCCTCCGGTCAGGAGGAGTCGTCACACGGGGAGACGGGACACATGCCGGAGAAGCAGGGCCTCGGCTGGCTGCTGGACGATCTGACCGAGCGCGTCGACCACGTCCGGCACGCGCTGGTGCTGTCCAACGACGGGCTGGTGACGGGCGCCAGCACGGGACTGCGCCGCGAGGACGCGGAACATCTCGCCGCCGTCTCGTCCGGCCTGCACAGCCTCGCCAAGGGGTCGGGACGCCACTTCGGGGCTGGGCAGGTACGGCAGACGATGATCGAGTTCGACGACGCGGTGCTGTTCGTCACCGCGGCCGGCACCGGCAGCTGTCTGTGCGTGCTCAGCGGCTCGGACGCCGACATCGGCCAGATCGCCTACGAGATGACGCTCCTCGTCAACCGAGTGGGCGAGCACCTCGACGTGGACGTCCGCCAACCCGAGCGGAACTCGGCACCAGACCTCTGACCTGCGTGTTCTTCGGCCCCAGCGGAGTTATCCACAGGCTCGCCACGCGTCTCGCCCCACCGGCTACGGTTTCTGTCACGGCGAGCGCACACAGCGTGAGCGACGACTCCACGGGGGAGCGATCATGTCGAGCAGCACGATCACCCAACTCCAGCGCCACTCCTGCACACCCAGCCGCGCAGCGCGGGAACTGGGCCTCAAGCGAAGCGAGTTCGACCTCGCCGTCCACCTGGGCCAGATCCGCACGGTGCCCGACGAAGGAGGCGGGGGCCGCCGCGTACCCCCTTCGGAGATCGACCGGCTGCGGGCGACCGATGGCTTCCCGGACGCGCTGCGCGCACGCGTACGGCTCGTGGGCACCACCGAGGGCGCGGAGGTCATGGACATCCCCGTCGGCCGGTTCACCCGCCTGGCCCGCCTCGGCCTGATCTCGCCGGTGCGCTTTTACCTCAACCGGTACCGGGCTGTCGTGTGGCGCTATCTCGCCGAAGAACTCGAGGAGTTCACGGCAGTCGGGGAGAACAAGCCGTTGCTGACCGGGCGCATGCCCGAAGGGCTCCGCGACATGCTGGACGAGGGCGTGGACCTGCGTGCCCGCAACTGGCGCGGACGCCACCGGGGATTCCTTCTGCGCCTCGCCGAGGACCCCTGGGAGAGCGCCGGCGTCCTCGCCGCCTTCCTCGACCCCACGCAGATCGCGGAGCTCGTCCCGGACCCCTACGACCGCTCCCACCTGGGCCGTTTCCGGCCGCCGCCGCCCGCCCACGGAGCGCTGGGCTCGCCCGCCGCGCAGCTCATCGAGAAGATCACGACGGCGGACGATCCGGCAGAGATCGCCTGGCTGCGGAGCGAGCTGGTCCATGTCCTCGACGACGCACGGCGGTTCAGGCCCGCGCCACGCCCGGCGGGCCGGCGGACACCTCCCGACCAGCCACCGGGGGACCCGGCGCCGCAGGAACCGCCCCGCGGCGGCCTGCTGGGCTGGCTCCGACGCAGAAGCGCCTGAGCCGACAGCCCCCTGAACGTACTGAGCGCCTGACCTACAGCGCCCGGAACAGCCCCTCCTGGACGACGGACACCAGCAGGCGCCCCTCCAGGTCGTAGATCCGGCCGCGGGCCAGCCCGCGGCCGCCCGTCGCGATCGGCGACTCCTGGTCGTACAGGAACCACTCGTCCGCGCGGAAGGGCCGGTGGAACCACATGGCGTGGTCCAGCGACGCGATGTCGAAGGTCCGAGGCCCCCAGAGGGGTTGCACCGGAAGACGGACGGCGTCCAGGAGGGTCATGTCGCTCGCGTAGGTCAGCGCGCAGGTGTGCACGACCGGGTCGTCGCCGAGCGGTCCGACCGCGCGCATCCACACCGCGCTGCGCGGCTCGGCGTCCTTGACCTCCTCGGCGCTCCAGCGGAGCCGGTCCACGTACCGGATGTCGAAGGGCTGGCGGCGCGCCATCCGCTCCAGATGCTCGGGCAGTTCGCCCATGTGTTCGCGGATCTCGTCGCCGACCCGCGGCAGCGACTCCGGGTCCGGCACCTTGCGGGCGGGCGGCAGCTGGTGCTCGAACGAACCTTCCTCAGGCTTGTGAAAGGAGGCGGTGAGATTGAAGATCGTGCGGCCCTGCTGCACCGCGGTGACCCGGCGGGTGGTGAACGACCGCCCGTCCCGCACCCGCTCGACCTGGTACACGATCGGCACGCCCGGCCGGCCCGGGCGCAGGAAGTACGCGTGCAGTGAGTGCACCGGGCGGTCGCCCTCCGTGGTGCGGGCGGCGGCCACCAGTGCCTGGCCCGCGACCTGGCCGCCGAAGACCCGCTGGAGGGACTCGTGCGGGCTTCGGCCACGGAAGATGTTGACCTCGATCTGCTCCAGGTCGAGCAGGTCGACGAGCCTTTCGGCCGGGTTCGTCATGGGTGGGATTCTCCTTGGCTCACAACTGGCCTGTGGCTCACGAGGCGCCTGTGGCGCACAACGGGCCCGGAACTCACAGCTGGCCGACGTCGGTGACCCGGACGACCGCGCGGCCCTCCGCGTCGGAGGCGGCGAGGTCGATCTCCGCGCTGATGCCCCAGTCGTGGTCGCCGTTCGGGTCGGCGAAGGTCTGCCGGACCCGCCACAGCTTGTTCTGCGGCTCCTCCTCGATCCGCAGCAGCTTCGGGCCGCGGGCGTCGGGACCGGTGCCGAGGTCGTCGTACTCGTCCCAGTACTTGTCCATCGCCTCACCCCATGCGTCGGCGTCCCAGCCGGCCTCGGCGTCCATCTCGCCGAGCTCCTCGACCTGGTCCAGGGCGGCGAGTTCGACGCGGCGGAAGAGGGCGTTGCGGACCAGGACGCGGAAGGCGCGCGCGTTGGTGGTGACCGGCTTGACCTCGTCGGCCCGCTCCTGGGCCTCCTCGGCGGTCATCTCCTCCGGGTTGGCGAGCTGCTCCCACTCGTCCAGGAGGCTGGAGTCGACCTGGCGGACCGTCTCGCCGAGCCACTCGATCAGGTCCTGGAGGTCCTCGGACTTAAGGTCGTCCGGGATGTTGTGGTCGAGCGCCTTGTAGGCGCTGGCGAGGTAGCGCAGGACAATGCCCTCGGTGCGGGCCAGCTCGTAGAAGGAGACCAACTCCGTGAAGGACATGGCCCGTTCGTACATGTCACGGATGACGGACTTCGGGGAGAGCGGGTGGTCGCCGACCCACGGGTGGCTCTTGCGGTACGTGTTGTACGCGTGGAAGAGCAACTCCTCCAGGGGCTTGGGGTACGTGACGTCCTGGAGGCGCTCCATGCGCTCCTCGTACTCGACGCCGTCCGCCTTCATCGCGGCCACCGCTTCGCCCTTCGCCTTGTTCAGCTGGGCGACGAGGATCTGCCGGGGGTCGTCCAGCGTGGACTCCACGACGGACACCATGTCCAGGGCGTAGGACGGCGACTCGGGGTCCAGCAGCTCGAACGCGGCGAGCGCGAAGGTGGACAGCGGCTGGTTGAGCGCGAAGTCCTGCTGGAGGTCCACGGTGAGACGGACGATCCGGCCGCTGGCGTCGGGCTCGTCGAGCTTCTCGACGATGCCGCCGTCCAGGAGCGAGCGGTAGATGGCGATCGCCCGGCGGATGTGCCGCAGCTGCTGCTTGCGGGGCTCGTGGTTGTCCTCCAGAAGGTGCCGCATCGCCTCGAAGGCGTTGCCCGGGCGGGCGATCACCGACAGCAGCATGGTGTGGGTGACCCGGAAGCGGGAGGTCAGCGGCTCCGGCTCGGAGGCGATCAGCTTCTCGAAGGTGCTGTCCGACCAGGCGACGAACCCCTCGGGCGCCTTCTTGCGGACCACCTTGCGGCGCTTCTTCGGGTCGTCGCCGGCCTTGGCGAGCGCCTTCTCGTTCTCGATGACGTGCTCGGGAGCCTGCGCGACGACGAATCCGGCCGTGTCGAACCCGGCCCGGCCCGCGCGGCCGGCGATCTGGTGGAACTCGCGGGCGCGCAGGGTGCGGACGCGGTTGCCGTCGTACTTGGTCAACGCCGTGAACAGCACCGTGCGGATGGGCACGTTGACACCGACGCCGAGGGTGTCGGTGCCGCAGATGACCTTCAGCAGACCGGCCTGGGCGAGCTTCTCCACCAGCCGCCGGTACTTGGGCAGCATGCCGGCGTGATGGACGCCGATGCCGTGGCGGACGTAACGGGAGAGGTTGCGGCCGAACTTGGTGGTGAAGCGGAAGTTGCCGATCAGCTCGGCGATCTGGTCCTTCTCCTCACGCGAGCACATGTTGATGCTCATCAGCGCCTGCGCCCGCTCCACGGCCTGCGCCTGCGTGAAGTGCACGATGTAGACCGGCGCCTGCTTGGTCTCCAGGAGCTCCGTCAGGGTCTCGGTGAGCGGGGTGAGCTTGTACTCGTAGGAGAGCGGGACGGGACGGGTGGCCGAGCGGACCACCGAGGTGGGCCGGCCGGTGCGCCGGGTGAGGTCCTTCTCGAACATCGAGACATCGCCGAGGGTGGCCGACATCAGGACGAACTGCGCCTGCGGGAGCTCCAGGATCGGGATCTGCCAGGCCCAGCCGCGGTCCGCCTCCGCGTAGAAGTGGAACTCGTCCATGACGACCTGGCCGACGTCGGCCTGCTTGCCGTCGCGCAGGGCGATCGACGCGAGCACCTCGGCGGTGCAGCAGATGACGGGCGCGTCGGCGTTGACGGAGGCGTCACCGGTCAGCATGCCGACGTTCTCGGTGCCGAACATCTTGCACAGCTCGAAGAACTTCTCCGAGACGAGCGCCTTGATGGGGGCGGTGTAGAAGGTGACCTCGTCGCGGGCGAGGGCGGCGAAGTGCGCACCCGCCGCGATCATGCTCTTGCCGGAACCGGTGGGCGTCGACACGATCACGTTCGCGCCGGAGACCACCTCGATCAGCGCCTCCTCCTGATGGGGGTAGAGCGTGAGACCCCGCTCCCCGGCCCACGACTCGAAGGCTTCGTAGAGGGCGTCGGGGTCTGCGGTCTGCGGCAGCTGATCGATGAGGGTCACGGACCCATCTTGCCTGGCGTCCTCCCCTATAGGGGAATCGGTTGCCGACAGGAAGATCACGACCAGTACGCTGTGTCGCCGACGGGGCGTCAGCGCAGCCGGTCAACTGGACAGTGGCACACGAGGAATGGGGCGGGCAACGCCGATGATGGGACCAGCACACTCACTGTCGGGCGCCGCGGCCTGGCTGGGCGTAGGAGCGGCTGCCGCCGCCACGGGGCACACCATGCCGTGGCCCGTACTGCTGGCCGGAGCGCTGATCTGCGCGGGTGCGGCGCTCGCCCCCGACCTGGACCACAAGGCGGCCACGATCTCGCGGGCCTTCGGGCCGGTCTCACGGGCGCTGTGCGAGATCGTCGACAAGCTCTCCTACGCCGTCTACAAGGCCACCAAGAAGCAGGGCGACCCGCGTCGCTCCGGCGGGCACCGCACGCTCACGCACACCTGGCTGTGGGCCGTGCTGATCGGTGCGGGCTGCTCGGTGGCGGCGATCACCGGCGGCCGCTGGGCGGTGCTGGCGATCCTCTTCGTGCACATGGTGCTGGCCATCGAGGGCCTGCTGTGGCGGGCCACCCGGGGCTCCAGCGCCGACGTCCTGGTGTGGCTGCTGGCGGCGACCAGCGCGTGGATCATCGCCGGTGTCCTGGACAAGCCCGGCAACGGTTCGGACTGGCTGTTCACCCAGCCCGGCCAGGAGTACCTGTGGCTGGGGCTGCCGGTGGTTCTCGGGGCGCTCGTGCACGACATCGGGGACGCGCTGACCGTGTCGGGCTGCCCGATCCTGTGGCCGATCCCGGTGGGCCGCAAGCGCTGGTACCCGATCGGCCCGCCGAAGGTGATGCGGTTCCGGGCGGGCAGCTGGGTCGAGCTGAAGGTGCTGATGCCGGCGTTCATGCTGCTCGGGGGAGTGGGCTGCGCGGCGGCGCTGAACTTCATCTGAGGCCGGGGCGCGCAGGGGCCGATAAGCCCCGGGGTCCTGTCGCGCCGGGTGCGGCCGGTCGGTCAGCCGCCCTGGCCGGTCCCGCCGCCGTACCGCCGCTCGAAGGCGGCGACGCGCCCCTCCGAGTCGACCGTGCGCGCCTTGCCGGTGTAGAAGGGGTGGCTCTCGGAGGAGATCTCCACGTCCACCACCGGGTAGGTCTCGCCGTCGTCCCACTCGATGGTCTGGTCGCTGGTCGCGGTGGAGCGGGTCAGGAAGGCGTAACCGGCGGAGCGGTCACGGAAGACGACCTCGTGGTAGTCGGGGTGCTTGTCCTGCTGCATGGCGGCTCCTCGTGCGCTGCGGGTGTCGTGCTGTCAGCCGGACAGGGAGTCCTCGTCCACGATGTGCATCGCGGCCTCCTCCGCGGACGCCGCGGCACCGTCGATGCCCACGTCCGTGGCGATCAGTGCGCTCTCCTCGTCCTCGTGCGCCCCTTCGTCGGGGGCCACGAGTCGGCCGGAGCGCATCGCGCCGACCTCGTTGTCCAGGAGCTCGCCGTCGGTGCCGTCGGCGTCGCCGATGTCGTCGCCGTCGTACGGCATGAAGTCGGGGAGCTCCTCGGCGAGCCGTTGCTCCAGCGTCTCGCCCTGCCGGCGTTCCGCGGCGGTCACACCGGTGTGCTCCACCGCCCAGGGTCTGTCCGGCGGGGACCAGCCGCGGTCGAGGGGGTCGTCGACCCCGTCGTCCTCCAGGGTGTCCTCCGCGTCGAGCAGACCCGCGTCGTCCTGGATCTCGGAGCCGTCGGGCTGGTAGACGTCGTCTCCCCATCCGTCGGAGCTGTCCACGGGTACCTCCAGGTGAAGGGGACGGACCCGCGTCTTCCACGGCCCGCGACGAGCCACGGACCCACGGGGCACTTGCCGCGCCCACGGACGGCCCGGGCCGCCCGCACGCGCTCCCTGAGCCGGTGCTGCTGCCCAGCCTTCCACTCCCTTTCGGCACCGCGCAACGCCACGGGGGCGCTGCGCCGGCTGAAGCGGGGTTCTGAGGGGGCCGGGGTGCGGGGTGGAGAGGTAGTCGGAGCGTGCTTGACCGAGGCGTCGGGTGGGACGGCCGTCGGGGGTCCTGGGGTGGGCGTGACCGGCTGTCGGAGGAGTCGTGACGAGGGCGAGCCAGTCACCGGAGTGCGGGTTCGCGCCCAGAGGGCGGGGTGCGTGGTGGGCCAGTTCTCCGGGGAGCCGGCCCGGTCCACGCACCACCACCCCCGAACGCCCGGTCCCCGGCGTCGGCTCGCCCGCTCATCCGTGCCAGGACCTCCACAGTGCCGCGTACGCCCCGTCCGCCGCGACCAGCTCCTCGTGGCTGCCCAGCTCGCTGATGCGGCCGTTCTCGACGACGGCGATGACGTCCGCGTCGTGGGCGGTGTGGAGGCGGTGGGCGATGGCGACGACCGTGCGGCCGTCGAGGACGCGGGCCAGGGAGCGTTCCAGGTGACGGGCCGCCCGGGGGTCGAGCAGCGACGTCGCCTCGTCGAGGACCAGCGTGTGCGGGTCGGCCAGCACCAGCCGGGCCAGCGCCACCTGCTGCGCCTGCGCCGGGGTGACGGTCAGCCCGCCCGAGCCGACCTCGGTGTCCAGGCCGTCGTCGAGCGCCCGCGCCCACCCGTCCGCGTCGACCGCGCCGAGGGCCGCCCACAGCTCGGCGTCCGTGGCGTCCGTCCGGGCGAGCAGGAGGTTGTCGCGCAGGGAGCCCACGAAGACGTGGTGCTCCTGGTTGACGAGGGCCACATGCTCACGGACCCGTTCGGCGGACATCCTGGACAGCTCGGCGCCGCCCAGGGTGATCCGGCCGTCCCGGGGTGCGTAGATGCCGGCCAGCAGCCTGCCCAGGGTGGACTTGCCGGCACCCGAGGGGCCGACCAGCGCCAGCCGGGTGCCGGGCGCGACCTGGAGGGACACCTCGCGCAGCACGTCCACCCCTTCGAGGTAGCCGAAGTGCACCCGGTCCGCGTGCACGTCCCGCCCCTCGGGCGCGAGCCCGGCGTCACCGCCGTCCGGCTCGATGTCCCGCACACCCACCAGCCGGGCCAGCGACACCTGCGCCACCTGGAGCTCGTCGTACCAGCGCAGGATCAGCCCGACCGGGTCGATCAGCATCTGCGCGATCAGTGCGCCCGTCGTGAGCTGTCCGACCCCGATCCACCCCTGGAGGACGAACACCCCGCCGACCATCAGCACCGACGAGAGGATCATGACGTGGCTGACGTTGATGCACGGGAACAGCACCGACCGCAGCCACAGGGTGTACCGCTCCCAGGCGGTCCACTCCTTGATCCGCCGCTCCGACAGCTCGATGCGGCGGGCGCCGAGCCGGTGCGCCTCGACCGTGCGTCCGGCGTCCACGGTCTCCGCGAGCGCGGCGGCCACGGCGGCGTACCCGGCCGCCTCCGAGCGGTAGGCCGACGGAGCCCGCTTGAAGTACCAGCGGCAGCCGACGACCAGCAGCGGCAGGGCCAGCAGCACGGCGGCGGCCAGCGGCGGCGCGGTGATCACGAGTCCGCCGAGCAGCAGGGCCGCCCACACCACACCGATCGCCAGTTGCGGTACGGCCTCGCGCATGGCGTTGCCGAGCCGGTCGATGTCGGTCGTGATCCGGGACAGCAGGTCACCGGTCCCGGCCCGCTCCAGGACCCCCGGCGGCAGGCCGACCGATCGCACGAGGAAGTCCTCGCGCAAGTCGGCCAGCATCTGCTCGCCGAGCATCGAACCGCGCAGCCGCACCTGCCGTACGAAGACGGCCTGCACGACCAGCGCGACGACGAACAGCCCTGCGGTCAGCTCCAGATGGAGTTCGCGCGCGCCGTCCGAGACCCGCTCGACGAGGTCGCCGAGCAGCCAGGGCCCGACCATGGAGGCCATCACCGAGACCGTGTTCACGCCGACGAGGAGTCCGAAGGCGCGGCGGTGCCGGCGGAACAGTTCGGCCACGTAGGCGCGTACGGTCGCGGTGGCCCCGACGGGCAGGGTGTTCGCCGTCGTCGGTGCCGCCGGGTCGTACGCCGGTGGCGCCACGCCGATCATGCGCTCTCCTCGATCTCTTCCAGTGCGTGCAGTACGTCTTGCTCGTTCAGTACGTCTTGCTGGTTCAGTACGTCCCGCTCATCCAGTACGGCCCGCTCGTGCGGTACGTCGTCCAGCGCGGTCTCCTCGTCCGTCTCGCGGGTCACGACCGCCCGGTACCGCGGTTCCCTGTGCACCAGCTCGCGGTGCACGCCGACCGCCGCGACCTCGCCGTCGTGGACGAGCACCACCCGGTCGGCGCGGTCCAGGAGCAGGGGCGAGGAGGTGAACACCACGGTGGTGCGCCCGGTCCGCAGGTCCCGTACGCCGTCCGCGATCCGTGCCTCGGTGTGCGAGTCGACGGCGGAGGTCGGCTCGTCCAGGACGAGCACCTCCGGGTCGGTGAACAGCGACCTGGCCAGGGCGAGCCGCTGGCGCTGGCCGCCCGAGAGGGAGCGCCCGCGTTCGGTGATGCGCGCGTCCATCGGGTCCTCGGCGTCGAGGGACCCCTGGACCAGGGCGGCCAGTACGTCGGCGCACTGCGCGGCCGCGAGCGCCTCCACGGCACCGACGTCGCCAGAGGCGGGCACGTCGAGCAGTTCGCGCAGGCTGCCGGAGAGCAGCACCGGGTCCTTGTCCTGGACGAGGACGGCGGTGCGCGCCGAGTCGAGCGGCAGCTCGTCCAGCGGCACCCCGCCGAGCAGCACGGACGTGCCCTCCTGGGAGGGGTGTCCACCGAGCCGTTCGGCCAGCAGTCCCGCCGCGTCCGGGTCGCCGCACACCACCGCGGTGAGCCGTCCGGAGGGGGCGAGCAGACCGGTGGCCGGGTCGTACAGGTCCCCGGAGGGCACGGCCCCCGGAATCTCCGCAGCCGCCACCCCGTCCGCCGGCGTGGCCCGCTCCAACGACAGCACCCGAGCCGCCCGCTTGGCCGAGGGGCGGGAGAAGGAGTACGCCATGGCGATCTCCTCGAAGTGCCGCAGCGGATAGGTCAGGATCATCACCGAGCTGTAGACGGCGACCAGTTCGCCGACCTCCACCCGACCCTGGCGGGCCAGATGGACGCCGTACCAGACGACCGCGATCAGCAGCAGACCAGGCAGCAGGACCTGGATCGCGGCGATGAGGGACCACATCCGGGCACTGCGCACCGCCGCGTGGCGGACCTCCTGGGAGGCCTTGCGGTAGCGGTCGAGGAAGAGTTCCTCGCCGCCGATGCCGCGCAGCACGCGCAGACCGGCGACGGTGTCGGAGGCCAGCTCGGTGGCGCGGCCCGCCTTCTCCCGCTGGAAGTCGGCGCGTCGGGTCGCCCGGGGCAGCAGCGGCAGCACCGAGAGGGCCAGCACCGGCAGGCCCACGGCGACCACCAGGCCGAGCGCCGGCTGGTAGACGACCAGTCCGACGCAGACCACGACGATGGTGACCGCCGCCGCGGTGAACCGCGACCAGGCCTCCACGAACCAGCCGATCTTCTCGACGTCGCCGGTGGAGACGGCCACGACCTCGCCGGCCGCGACGCGCCGGGTCAGTGCCGAGCCCAGGTGCGCGGCCTTGTGGGCCAGGAGCTGCTGGACGCGCGCGGCGGCCGTGATCCAGTTGGTGACGGCGGTGCGGTGCAGGAAGGTGT
Organism: Streptomyces sp. NPDC057253; assembly: GCF_042669125.1. Taxonomy (NCBI): domain Bacteria; kingdom Bacillati; phylum Actinomycetota; class Actinomycetes; order Kitasatosporales; family Streptomycetaceae; genus Streptomyces; species Streptomyces sp. NPDC057253. The sequence continues at coordinate 23,806 of NZ_JBHUXV010000118.1, forward strand.
CCCCGACCGCGTTGCCGACGCAGCACAGCGCCAGCAGACCGCCGGCGAGGGCGAGGCGGCGCCCGGAGTGGTCGACGACCGCCTGGACGGCCACGCCGACGCAGAACGGCAGCGCGGAGACGGAGAGGAAGTGCAGCAGCCCCCAGGCCAGTGACTTGAACTGTCCGCCCAGCTGGTTCCGGAAGAGCCACCACAGAAACCGGGAGCCCGAGCGTGCGTCGGGCACTCCCGGGTCGGGATAGGGAAGGTCTTGGATCTGCATGACGGGTGACGTCCCAGTGGCTCGTGTCAGGGGTGTGGGAAGGGGCCGCGAACGGCGGCTGCAAACCGTGAAAGGTTCGCGTCAGAGCGTGGTCGGAGGCAACCGGTTTTCCGCCGCGTGGGCACAGCACCGGTTCCGCCGTCCCAGGGCTCCGGTGCGACGATGGAGCGATGCGAGGCGTACGGCGGAACGCGGTGACGACCACGGCTCTGGGAGCGCTGCTGCTCCTCCTGGGAGGATGCGGCGGCCCGGGCCCGGCACACCCCGGCAGCCCGCACACCAAGGCGGCCGACAAACCCGCGGACCGACCGACCCGTATCCCCGGTGTCGGCGACCGCCTCCAACGCCGTGTCCCCGCCGACGCCCGTCAGGTCCTCGCGGTCTACGGCGATGGCAGGGACTCCGCGGCCGCCACCGTCGTGCTGTACGCCAAACGCGGCTCCGTCTGGGACCGCGTCCGTGGCTGGCCCGCCCACAATGGCAAGAAGGGCTGGACCAGCGACCACCACGAGGGCGACCGGCGCAGCCCGGTCGGGGTGTTCACGCTCAGCGACGCGGGCGGGGTGCTCCCGGACCCCGGCGCGAGGCTGCCGTACACGCGCTCCGCCGCGATCGCCGCGCCCCGCTGGTGGCCCAGGTCCTACTGGCACGACTTCGACTACGTCATCGCCGTCGACTACAACCGCGTCGAGGGCACCCCGCCCAACGACCAGACGCGGCCGGAGGGTTACGCCAGGGGCGGCGGCATCTGGCTGCACCTGGACCACGGCAGCGGTACGTCGGGCTGTGTCAGCGTGTCCGAGGCGGCGATGCGGTACCTGCTGCGCACGCTCGATCCGGACCGGCATCCCGTGGTGGTGATGGGGGACAGGGCGGACCTGTCGGCGTAAGCCCGCTGCGGGAGGCGTCATTGCGGTAGGCGCCCGACTCGCCGTAGAACACGGCCATGAAGAGACGGATAGTCATGTCCATGCTCGCCGGAGCGACCCTCCTTGCGGGCTCCCTGCTCGGAGCGAACCCCGCCCAGTCGGCACCCGCAGCCCAGTCCGCTCCCGCAGCCCAGTCGGCTCCCACAGCCGAGTCGGCTCCCGCAGCAGAGTCCGTTCCCCCCGCCCCACCCGCCGCCACCCCCGTCCCGGCCGAGTTCGGTACCGACTGGCACGACCCCGTCACCGCCGCCCCGCCCGTCACCCGGCCCTCGGGCAGGTCCTGCCAAGTCACCGTCGCCGAAGCGCAGTTCCGCGACTTCACCCCCTACACCGGCACCTACACCCCGCCCAAGGGCTGTGGCGACCGCTGGAGCAAGGTCGTGCTGCGTCTCGAAGGCAACGTCAAGGGACGGCAGTTCGACCGGCTCGGCCATCTGCACATCGGCGGGGTCGAGATCCTCCGCACCTCCACCCCGCAGCCCTCGCCGGACGGCATCGAGTGGTCCGTCGAGAAGGACGTCACCCGCTACAGCGACACGCTCCGCGGCAGCCATGACGTGGAGATGCTCATCGGGAACGTCGTCGACGACACGTACACCGGGATCATCGACGTGAAGGTGACGCTGACGTTCTACGCGGGCGCACCGGACGCCAGGACCACTCCGGGCCGGGTGCTCACCCTCGCCGACGGCATCCTGAGCACCCCGCGCAACAGCGAACGCATCGTCGCCGAGGTGTACGCCACCGGCTCCGGCGGCGGCTGCGAGGAGTACTGGTATCTGACGGTGCCGTCGAACGCGCCGTACTCCTGCCAGGCCGACGGCGGCCCCTACCGCGAGGTCCAGATCAAGGTCGACGGCCAACTCGCCGGCATCGCCGCCCCGTTCCCGACCGTGTGGACCGGCGGCTGGTCCAACCCCTTTCTCTGGTACGTCGTTCCGGGCCCCCGCGCCTTCGACATCAAGCCGATCGAGTACGACCTGACCCCCTTCGCCGGGATCCTCAACGACGGGCGCCCGCATCGCGTGGAGGTCTCGGTCGTCGGCGTACCCGCGGGGCAGTCCGGCTGGAGCGCCCCGGTGAACGTCCTCGTCTGGCAGGACGCCAAGAGCAAGCACGTCACCGGACGGCTCACCACGCACCAGGACGGCGACCTCGCCAACTCCTCGACCTGGACGCCCGGTTCGGAGCAGCGCGTGGACACCGAGGGTGGCCACCGGCTGACCGTCGCCGGGTACGTCGACACCTCGCACGGGCGCGTCACGACCACCGTCCGCCGCACGCTGGCGAACACCTCCACGCACCGCTGGGGCGACGGCGAGAACCCGGACGCGCTCGAGGCCACCTGGACGGACGACGAATCGCTGACCGTCGACGGCCGGGGTCCGGCCCGCACCACCCGCACCCACCGGACGTACACCATGGACGGCACCACCACCATCGGCGCGGGCGACCGGCTCCGGACCGTGCTGACCCTCGGTGACCGCGCCGAGGCCACGGTGAGCCGGGCCGGCCACCGCACGGCGTGGTCCCGGCTCGACGACACCTACGTGGGTGACGCCACGTACACGATCAACGTCCCGCGCGATCAGCGGCACGCGGTCGGTACGACGAGCGAGCGCTACCGGATCCGGGGTTCGGCCGGATGCCACGACCGGTCACTGGTGACCGTGCAGGGGGTGCTGACAGAGGAACGCGACGGCTGCTGAGCCGAGTTGTGTGCGATGCGCCACAGGGTGCGTGATTTACGCGGCGGAAACACGGCGGTCTCGTAGGTGATCAACGGTCCCTCCAGAGTGGCCTTCACGGAAGCCGCTTTCCGTATCGCAGAAGTCTCCCCCTGGCTTCTGTGGCTCCCCGTCCCCCCAAGGAGTGCCCGTGCCGCCGTCCGTCCCGTCCCTGCCGCGACGCGTCGCACACATACTGCGTACCTCTCTCTTCGCCCAGGTCGCCCTGGCGTTGGTCCTCGGCATCGTTGTCGGAAAGCTGTGGCCCGGCTTCGCCTCGGACCTCCAGCCGCTCGGCGACGGCTTCACCCGGCTCATCAAGACGATCATCTCGCCGCTCGTGTTCTGCGTGGTCGTCGTCGGCATCGCCAAGGCGGGTGACCTCAAGGCGTTCGGCCGGATCGGCCTCAAGGCGCTGATCTGGTTCGAGGTCGCGAGCACGCTCGCGCTGATCATCGGGCTGCTCGCGGCCAACGTCGTCCAGCCGGGCTCGGGGATGCACGTCGACCCCGCGACGCTCAACTCCGATGCCGTCGACGCCAAGACGGGCGGCGGACACCTGCCCTCGACGACCGAGTTCATCGTCAACGCGCTGCCCACCAGTTTCATCGGCGCCTTCGCCGAGAACTCCCTGCTCCAAGTGCTCATCCTGGCCTGTCTGGTGGGCGCCGCGCTGCTGCACCTCGGCCACACCAAGGTCCCGCAGGTGCTGCCGGCCATCGAGCAGGCCCAGGAGATCATCTTCGCGATCGTCGGCTTCGTGATGCGCCTCGCGCCGATCGCGGTGTTCGGCGCGATGGCCGTCCTGATCGGCCAGTACGGCCTCGGCGTCATCGAGACCTACGCCAAGCTGATCGTCCTGTGCTACGCGGCCGCCGCGTTCTTCATCGCGTTGCTCGCCGTCGCGCTCAAGGCGCTCACCGGGCTCAGCCTCTGGAAGTTCCTGCGCTACATCCGCGAGGAGATGCTGCTCGCGCTCGGCACCGCGTCCACCGAGTCCGTCATGCCGCGCGTGATGCAGAAGCTGCGCAAGGCCGGCGCCCGCGACGACGCGGTGGGCCTGGTGCTGCCGACTGGCTACTCCTTCAACCTCGACGGAGCCTCGCTGTACCTCTCCATCGGCACGCTGTTCATCGCCCAGGCGGTCGGCGTGGACCTCAGCCTCGGCCAGCAGATCACCGTGGTCCTGGTGCTCATGCTGACCAGCAAGGGCATGGCGGGCATCCCCGGCTCCGCCTTCCTCGCCCTGTCCGCCACCGCCTCCTCGCTCGGCGCGATCCCCGCCGGCGCGGTCGCCCTGCTCCTCGGCGTCGACCGCATCATGGACTCGATGCGCGTCGTGACGAACCTCCTCGGCAACTGCGTCGCGGTCTTCGCGGTGTCCCGCTGGGAGGGGGCGCTGGACCTCGACAGGGCGAAGAAGGTACTGGGCGGCGAGATCGTGCCCGGGACGGAGGAGGAGCCCGTAACGGCATCGGCCGTCAAGGAGCCCGCGACGGCATCGGCCGCCAACGGGCCCGTAACGGCATCGGTCGCCAACGAGCCCGCAACGGCATCGACCGTCAAGGAGCCCGCAACGGCCCCGTCCGCCCAGGAGCCCGTAACGGCACCCTCCGCCACGGAACCCGTCACGGCCCCGCCCACCCAGGGCCACGAGCCGGCCCCGGCCGCCAAGGAGCCCGTGCCCGAGGTGAGTTGACGTACCTACCCGAACAGCCCGCGGCCGCCGCTTCCGTCGTACGG
>NZ_JBHUXV010000119.1:0-28384 GCF_042669125.1 Streptomyces sp. NPDC057253
TCCCTCAACCGGCGGGCACCGCCCAGGTGTCAGAACCGGCCCGAACCCCGGTACAGCTCCAGCTCGCCGTCCAGCTCGACCTTGAGGACCGTGGCGTACGGGTCGAGGTCCGCCGCGGCCGGCGGGTCGATCCACACGATGCCCACGGCCTCGTGCAGGCCGCCCACCTTCTGGTGGCCGAGTTCCGTGCCGGTGCCGAGGACGGTGACCCGGCGGACCGGGGTGACCAGTCCCCGCAGGCCGATCTCGGCGCGCGGCGCGTCGAAGAGGACCAGGTAGAGCGTCCGGCCGTCCGCGGAGAGGGTGCTGGGACCGTAGTGGTGCCCGGCGGGCAGTCCGCGCCGGGTCCCGTACACCGCCTCGGAGTGCTTCCCGATCCACTCCCCCAGCCCCTCCAGCCGCTCGACCTGCGGCTCGGGGATGGTGCCGTCCTCCATCGGACCGACGTCGAGCAGCAGGTTGCCGCCCCCGCCGATGGTCTCGGTGAAGTAGCGGATCAGCTGGGCGAGCGACTTGTGGTTGTGGTCGTGGTGCTGGTACCCCCACGAGTCGTTGATCGTCAGGCACAGCTCCCAGGGACCGTCCGGCGGTTCGATGGGGGCGCCCTGCTCCGGGGTGGCGTAGTCGCCCTCGCTGAGCATGCGCGCGTTGAAGACGACGTCCGGGTTGTACGAGCGGATCAGCGCGGCCAGTTCCGGGATGCGCCACTGCTCCTCGCTGCGGTCCCACTCGCCGTCGAACCACATGAGGTCCGGTCGGTACCGGGAGGCCAGCTCGCGGATCTGGCCGTCCCGGTAGGCGATGAACCGATCCCAGGCCTCCAGGTCCTCGTCCTCGGCCGCCACCTCGGAGTAGCGGTTGTCCTCCTGCTCCGGCGGACGGCCCGGCTTGCGCGTGGAGGCGTAGTCCGGGTGGTTCCAGTCGGAGTGCGAGTAGTAGAAGCCGACCTTGAGGCCCTTCTCCCGCAGCGCCTCGGCGTAGGGGCCGAGGTAGTCCCTGCCGAGGTTGAGGTCACCGAACTCGGTGTCCCACAGGGCCACTCCGTCGTGGTGACGGCTCGTCAGGACCGCGTACTTCGCGCCCGCACGGGCGAACAGGTCGGCCCACTCGCGCGGGTCGTACTTGGCGCCCGTGAAGCGCTCCAGCTGGGACATGTACTGGTCGTGCGGGACGATGTCGTCGTAGAACGACCAGGACTCCTGGACGCCGTCGACGGCGTAGATGCCCCAGTGGACGAAGATCCCCAACTTGGCGTCGGTGAACCAGGGTTGCATGGCCATACGTCAGGCCCTCCGCAGCCGGAGCGTCAGCACCTGGAAGGGGCGCAGCGAGACCGGCACGCCGCCGTCCTCGACGCCCGCGTCCTCCAGCGGGCGCTCCAGCAGGTCGGTGACCTGGGCCCCGGCCAGCGGGAAGCCGGTGCGCAGGACGCCCGTCGCACGGCCGCCGCCCGACTCGTAGAGGCGGACCACCACGTCGCCGGACTCGTCGTCGGCGAGCTTGACCGCCTCGACGGTCACGTGCTCGCCGTCGACCGAGACGACCGGCTCGGGGGCGCCGGCCGCGTCCGCCACCCGCAGGGGCAGGTTGAGGGAGTAGCCCTCGGCGACGGTGTCCTCGATGCTCGCGCCGGGCAGCAGCGAGTAGGTGAAGCGGTGCTTGCCCTGGTCGGCCTCCGGGTCCGGGATGCGCGGGGCGCGGACCAGGCTGAGCCGGACCGTGGTGGTCGTACCGCCGTCCTCACGGACCGTGCGGGAGACGTCGTGGCCGTAGGTGGAGTCGTTGAGGACAGCGACGCCGTAGCCGGGCTCGGCGATGTGCACCCAGCGGTGGCCGGAGACCTCGAAGCGGGCCGACTCCCAGGTGGTGTTGGTGTGGGTGGGCCGCTGGACGTGGCCGAACTGGATCTCCGCGGAGGAGTGCGCGGCGCGCACGTCGACCGGGAAGGCCGCCTTGAGGATCTTCTCGGCCTCGTGCCAGTCGATCTCGGTCGCGAAGTCGATGCGGGGGCTGTCGGCGCGCACGGAGATCGTCTGGGTGATCGTGGAGCCCTTGCCGAAGGAGCGGGTCACACGGATCGCGCCCTCCAGCGGGTCCTCGGAGACGACCTCGATCGCCGAGGCCTCCAGCAGGTCGGTGTACCGGTTCCTGTAGTGGCTGTCGATGTCCCAGGCGTCCCAGTAGTTCGGGAGGTCGGTGTGCAGCCGGAGCAGGTTGCCCGCGGAGGCGAGGACCTCCCGGCCCGCGCGCAGGTCGAGGACGGACTCGAGGGTGCCGTCCTCGGCGACCGACACCCGCACCAGGCCGTTGTCGAGCACCCGGCCGGTGACCCGCACCGGCTGCGCGGGCCCGGCGCCGGCCAGCGGGGCGCTGCCATTGGCGGGGACCTCGACGTACGCCAGGGCCTGATCGGCCGTGCGGACCACCTCGGAGCGGTCGTACGGGCTGGTGTTGAAGGCCCGGGTGCTCCCGGCACCGAGCGCGGCCACCGCCTCGGCGGTCAGCGCCTCCAGTTCCTCGGCCACGCGCGCGTACTCGGCCTCCGCCTCGCGGTGCACCCAGGCGATGGAGGAGCCCGGCAGGATGTCGTGGAACTGGTGGAGGAGGACCGTCTTCCACAGCCGGTCGAGCTTCTCGTACGGGTAGGCGTAGCCCGGCGCGTGCAGCGCGGCCGTCGTCGCCCACAGCTCGGCCTCGCGCAGCTTGTGCTCGGAGCGGCGGTTGCCCTGCTTGGTGCGGGCCTGGGAGGTGTAGGTGGCGCGGTGCAGCTCCAGGTAGAGCTCGCCGACCCAGACCGGGGCGTCCGGGTACTCGGCGCGGGCCTGGGCGAAGAAGTCGTCCGGGTGCTCGACGACGACCTTCGGGGAGCCCTCCAGGTCGGCGAGCCTGCGGGCGCGTTCCATGATCTCGCGGGTGGGGCCGCCACCGCCGTCGCCCCAGCCGAAGGGGGCCAGCGAGCGGGTGCCGCCGCCCTTCTCCGAGTAGTTGCGGACCGCGCGGTCCATCTCCTCGCCGCTGAAGCGGGCGTTGTAGGTGTCGACGGGCGGGAAGTGCGTGAAGATGCGGGTGCCGTCGATGCCCTCCCACCAGAAGGTGTGGTGGGGGAACTTGTTGGTCTGGTTCCAGGAGATCTTCTGGGTGAGGAACCAGTCGTTGCCGGCCAGCTTCGCGAGCTGCGGGTAGGCGGCGGTGTAGCCGAAGGAGTCCGGGAGCCAGACGCCCTTGGTCTCGATGCCGAAGTGCTCGATGAAGAACCGCTTGCCGTGGATGAGCTGGCGGGCCATGGCCTCGCCGCCGGGCAGGTTGCCGTCGGCCTCGACCCACATGCCGCCGACCGGGGCCCACTGGCCCTTCTTGACGGAGTCCTGGATGCGGGCCCACACGTGCGGGTAGTTGTCGCGCACCCACTCGTACTGCTGGGCCTGCGAGCAGGCGAAGATGAAGTCCTCGTACTCGTCGGCGAGCGCGGTCACGTTGGAGAAGGTGCGGGACGTCTTGCGCTTGGTCTCGCGGATCGGCCACAGCCACGCGGAGTCGATGTGGGCGTGGCCGACACCGGAGATGGTGTGGGCGCTGGCGTGCGCGGGCTTGGCCAGCACCGGCGCGAGCACCTCGCGGACGGCGGCGGCGCTGCCGGCGACGTCGTCCAGGTCGAGGGCGTCCATGGCGCGGTCCAGGGCGTGCAGGATCTCGTGGCGGCGGGGCTCGTGGTCGGGGAGGTGGACCATCAGCTCGCGCAGCACCTGGAGGTCCAGGTCGAGGTGGAAGACCTCCTCGTCGAGGACCGCGAGGTCGGCGCGCTGGAAGGTGTAGAGCGGCGCGGAGCCGGCCGTGAGCTTGTCGCCCATCGGCGTGATCCTCGAGAAGTTGTCCTTGAGGATGTCCGGGTTGGAGGCGGCCTCGACGAGGTAGTCGATCTGCTCGCCGCCGGTCGCCGGGTTGGCGACGGGGACGTACTGGTTGAGCGGGTTCACGGCCTTCAGGGGGCGGCCGTCGACCAGGTGGACCAGGGCCTCGGCCTGGTTGCCGGGCCAGTCGCCGACGAAGCCGAGGTCGATGACGGCCTCGACGCGCTTTCCGGCCCACTCGGCGGGGACCTGTCCGCGCATCCGGAACCAGGTGGTGCCCCAGGGCGGGCCCCACGGGGTGTGCATCGCGAAGGGCTCGTAGCGGGCCGCCGCGGCCTCCTCGAAGGAGACCGGCTCCCCCGGCGCCTGCCAGGCCTCGACCTCGAAGGGGACGGTGGCCGCGTAGATCGCGGGCTTGATGCGCTGCTCGTGCGCGCGCTGGACGCGCTCCTCGATGCGGGTGCGTTCGTCGTGCATGAAAGGTCTCCAGAGAAGGCGGAAGAGCTCCGAGAAAGCGCTTTCCAGGAAGCGGGCGCTACTTAAGGTACGCGAGACCCGGGTGGACCGAGGTATACCCCTCGACCAGCCTGCGGGCGACACCCACGGAGTCGACCAGGGGGTGCAGGGCGAAGGCCTTGACCGCGGTCGCCCGGGCGCCGGACTCGGCGGCGGCGAGCACCTCGCGCTCGACCGCCTTGACCGAGCAGACCAGGCCGGTGGCGTGGTCGGGCAGCGGGGCGACGGCGACCGGGTGGGCGCCGTTGGCGTCGACCAGGCAGGGCACCTCGATCACGGCGTCGACGTCGAGCACGGAGAGCGTGCGTCGGTTGCGGACGTTGAGGATCAGGGTGGTGCGCTCGTCGCGGGCGATGGCCCGCATCAGGGCGAGGGCGACCTTCTCGTAGCCGCCGGAGAGGTCGTCGGCGTCGCGCTCGCCGGCGCCCGCGGTCTCCCGGTTCTCCGACATGTAGGTCGCCTCGCGCTCGGCGCGGGTGCGGTCCCAGGCGTCCAGGGCCTTGACCCCGGGGTCGGCGACCTGGTCGTAGAAGTGCGCCTGCTGGTCGGCGAGGAAGGCGCCGCGGGTCTTCTCGGCCTGCTGGTAGGCGCGGACGGCCTCGCGGTTGAAGTAGTAGTAGTGCAGGTACTCGTTCGGGATCGCGCCGAGGGACTGGAGCCAGTCGACGCCGAAGAGCTTGCCCTCCTCGAAGGAGCCGAGCAGGTCGGGGTCGGCGAGCAGCCGCGGGAGCTCGTCCCGGCCGGCGATCTTCAGCCCGCGGACCCAGCCGAGGTGGTTGAGGCCGACGTAGTCGATCCAGGCCTCGTTGGGGTTGGCGCCGAGCACGCGCGCGATACGGCGGCCGAGGCCGACCGGCGAGTCGCAGATGCCGATGACGCGGTCGCCGAGGTGGCGGGACATGGCCTCGGTGACCAGTCCCGCCGGGTTGGTGAAGTTGATGACCCAGGCGTCCGGGGCTAGCCGGGCCACCCGCCGGGCGATGTCGACGGCCACCGGGACCGTGCGCAGGCCGTAGGCGATGCCGCCCGCGCCGACCGTCTCCTGGCCGAGGACGCCCTCGGCGAGCGCGACCCGCTCGTCCTCGGCGCGGCCCTCCAGGCCGCCGACGCGGATCGCCGAGAAGACGAAGTCGGCGCCGCGCAGGGCCTCGTCGAGGTCGGTGGTGGCGGTCACCGAGGGGGCGTCGGGGACCTGCGCCGCCTGCTCGGCGAGCACCCGGGTCACCGCGGAGAGCCTGCGGGCGTCCAGGTCGTGCAGGACGACCTCGGTGACCCGGCCCTCGGCGCGGTCGCCCAGGAGGGCGCCGTACACGAGCGGCACGCGGAATCCGCCGCCGCCCAGAATCGTCAGCTTCACTCTTGCACCTTTCCTGCCTCGACCACCTCGACGCCCGCCTCCTCCAGGGAGGAGCGGGTGACGGGGTCGGCCGGGGCGTTCGTGACCACCATGTCCAGGTCCTCGGGACCACAGACCTTCGCCATGCCCGTACCCGGGAACTTGGCGGCGTCGGCGAGCAGGACGACCTTGTCACTGGCTTTGATCATGGCTCGCTTCACCGGCACCTCGACGACCGTCGTGTCCATCACCTGCCCGCCCGGACGCACTCCACTGGTGCCGAGGAAGAGCCAGTCGGCGTGCAGCTGGCGCAGGTTGTCCTCGGTGAGGAAGCCGACCAGGGAGCGGTACTCGCGGCGGAGCATCCCGCCGAGCAGCACCAGCTCGATGCCCTCGTCGTCGGCGAGCTCCTCGTAGACCACCAGGTTGCTGGTGATCACCGTGAGGCGGCGGCCGTGCAGCTGGCGGGCCAGCCGGTACGCGGTGGTGCCGATGTCCAGGAGCACCGACTGTCCGTCGGCGACCATGGCGGCGGCCCGCTCGGCTATCGCGTCCTTCTCGGACACGCGCACCTCGGCGACCTCTGCGAAGGGCTGGTCGCCCTCCTCCACGACGGCGCCGCCGTGCACGCGCGTGAGCAGGCCGTCCTCCTCCAGCTTGACCAGGTCGCGCCTGATCGTGGCAGGGCTCACACCCAGCTGCTCGGAGAGATCGGTCACGGACGCGGGGCCGCCGGAGCGCAGGGCCCGCAGGATGAGTTGGTGTCGTCGTTCTGCCAGCACGGCGTGAACACTACTCGTCATCTTCAATCAAATCCATGCTCAGTTCTGCTCGGGTATTGACCAATCTCCCGGAGCAGCGCACGATTCCCGTCATCGAAATTGACGAGTTTTGACGAGAGGCTCTTCGCGTGGACGACGACAGGCCCGACGTGCTCCTGACCGGGCTGCTCTTCTACGACCTCGTCCTCACCGGGCTCGGCAAGCCGCCGACGCCCGGCGAGGAGATCTGGACGGCCGGCATGGGCTGCGGCCCCGGCGGCATCGCCAACCTGGCGGTCGCCGCGTCCCGTCTGGGCCTTCGGACCTCCCTGGCCACGGTCTTCGGCGACGACTTCTACGGCGCCTACTGCCAGGAGATCCTCGCAGGTCAGGAAGGTGTCGACCTCTCGCTCTCGCAGGTCGCGGACGGCTGGCACACCCCCGTCACCGTCGCGCTCGCGCACGGCACCGACCGCGCCCTGGTCACCCACGGCCAGGAGCCGCCGTACTCCCAGGACACGCTGATGGGCGACCCGCCCGAGGCGCGCACGGCCCTCGTCCACCTGGAGGCCGAGCCCCGCGCCTGGCTGGCGAAGGCCGCAGCGAACGGCACCCTCATCCACGCCGACGTCGGCTGGGACCCCACCCAGGAGTGGAGCACGGACCTGCTCGACCAGCTCGCGCTGTGCCACGCCTTCCTGCCCAACGAGGGCGAGGCGATGGCCTACACCCGCACCGACAGCGCGGTGGCGGCCCTCGGGACGCTCTCCGAGCTGGTGCCGGTGGCCGTGGTCACCCGCGGTGGGGACGGCGCGGTCGCCGTCGACCAGATCACCGGCGAGTACGCGGACGTCCCGGCCCTCGCGGTCGACGTGCTCGACGCCACGGGCGCCGGTGACGTCTTCGGCGCCTCGTTCGTCGCCGCCTCGCTGGGCGGCTGGCCCCTGGAGGAACGGCTGCGGTTCGCCGTCCTCGCGGCCGGACTGTCCGTCCGCCACCACGGCGGCGCCCTCGCGGCCCCCGGCTGGTACGGCGTCGACCGCTGGTGGCGCTCCCTGACCGATCCCGACCTGCGCAGGACCTACGGCTTCCTGGCCGACCGGCTCCCGGCGGACGTCGGCCCGCCGGTGCGCCACGCCCCGGTCACCCCGCCCCGGCCCCACTGACCCTCACAACGCCCCCACAGTCCAACACCCCTCAGCACCACGAACAGGAACAACAGGAGTGACCCGTGGACCTTTCACGTAGAGGCTTCCTCCAGGCCGCCGCGCTGACCGCGGCCGCCTCCGGACTGACCGTCGCCTGCGGCGGCGGCTCGGGCTCGGGCGGCACCAAGAACGGCAAGAACCTCACCCTGTGGTACTGGGGCGGCGCGCTCAGCGACAAGGTGGTCGCGGAGGCGAAGACCCACTTCAGCAGCGAGATCAAGCTGACCAGCGCGTCCATCGGCGGCGACTTCAAGCAGAAGCTCACCACCACCCTCGCCGCGGGCACCTCGGTGCCGGACATCACCGGCATCAAGGGCGAGGACATCGCGTCCTTCCTGCCCAACGCCAATCGCTTCCTGGACCTGAACGACCTCGGCTTCAAGAAGATCTCCTCGCAGTACCTGGACTGGAAGACCAAGCTCGCCCAGACCGAGGACGGCAAGCAGATCGGCTTCCCGATCGACATCGGCCCCACCGCGCTCTTCTACCGCGAGGACCTGTTCGCCAAGGGCGGCGTGGACACCGACCCGGCCAAGGTCGCCGAGCTCGTGAAGACCTGGGAGGACTACTTCCAGCTCGGTGTCGAGCTCCAGAAGAAGAACCCCGGCACCTACCTGGTCAACAACATCAGCTCCGTCTTCAACATCGCGGTCGGCCAGGGCACCCAGCGGTTCATCGACAAGGACAACCACTTCATCGGCGACGGGGACCACATCCGCGCCGCGTGGACCACGGCGGTGCGCCCGTACACCCTGGGCATCGACGCCAAGATCAACGACCAGACCTGGAACGCCGCCGTCGGCAAGAACCTCCTCACCGAGCTCGGCGCGGCCTGGCACGCGCTGGACATCGAGCAGGCGGCGCCGCAGACCAAGGGCAAGTGGCGGGTCTGCGCCAACCCGGTCGGACCGGCCAACCAGGGCGGCTCCTACCTGGCGCTGCCCAAGCAGTGCCGCAACCCCGAAGAGGCGTTCAAGATCATCAGCTGGATCCTCAGCCCCGCCAACGACGCCCGCGGATTCACCGACGCCGCCATCTTCCCGGCAGCGCCTGCCGCGTACGCCATGCCGGCCATGACCGGCCCGGACGCCTTCTTCGGCGGACAGAAGGTCATCGAGGTCTTCGGTCCGGCCGCCAAGGCCATCAAGGTGGCCTACGAGGCGCCCGCCGACGCCGCCGTCATGGCCCCCTTCATGACGGAGCTGACCAACATCGAGGCCAAGGGCAAGAAGCCCGACGACGCCTTCAAGGACGCGGTCAGCCAGGCCAAGCAGATCGCCCGGCGGCAGGGGGTGAACTGAGGTGACGTCACCTCCGGTCACCGGTCCCGCCACGGTGCCCCGGCACCGCGGCGGGCCGGGCCCGGCCCGGTTCCGCCCGCGGCGCGCCACGCCCCCGGGTGCCCCTCGGCCCAAGCGGCGCGGCCCGCTGGCGTACTGGCGGCAGTACCTGGCGATCTCGCCGTTCTACCTGATCTTCGCCGCGTTCTCGTTCTTCCCGGTCTTCTACTCGCTGTACCTGGCCTTCCAGCGCTGGGACGGCATGGGCACCATGCAGTTCGTGGGGCTCCAGCAGTTCCGGTTCCTGTGGGACGACCCGGTCTTCTGGCTGTCGATCCGCAACACCCTGGTCATCTGGGTGCTGTCCACCGTGCCGACGCTGTTCGGCGCCCTGATGCTGGCGACGCTGCTGCACTCGGTGCGCCGCTTCAAGGGCTTCTACCGGATCGCGCTGTACGTGCCGAACGTGACCTCGATCGTGGCCGTGGCGATCTTCTTCGGCGCGGTGTTCAGCAACAACTTCGGTCTGGTCAACGCGATCCTGGGCGTGGTCGGCATCTCGCCGGTTCCGTGGCTGAGCAACCCGTGGCTGATCAAGGTGGTCATCTCGCTGCTGATGACCTGGCAGTGGACCGGCTACAACATGATCATCTATCTGGCCGGCCTCCAGGCGATCCCGAACTCGATCTACGAGGCGGCGAAGATGGACGGCGCGGGCCCGATCCGCACGTTCTTCCAGATCACCATCCCGATCATGCGGCCGATCATCCTGTTCACGGTGATCATCTCGACCATCAACGGGCTCCAGAGCTTCAGCGAACCGCAGGTCCTGTTCGCCAGCAACGCCGCCAACGCCAACCTCGGCGGCCCGGGCCAGGCGGGCCTGACGACCTTGCTGTACTTCTACCAGTCGGCCTTCCTCAACAACGACTACGGCTACGGCGCGGCCATCGTGTGGGCCTTCTTCGTACTGATCATCGTCCTCGTCGCCGTCAACTGGCGCCTCACCACACGAGGGAGGAAGGCATGACCGCGGTCGACACCGCGCGACCGGCCACGGGCGGGTGGCGAACTCGCCGCCCCAGGGGCCTGACCGCGCACATCATCCTCGTCGTGGCCGTCCTGGTCTCGGTCTTCCCCTTCGCGTGGACGATCATCATGGCGACCAACACCACGCAGGACATCTACAAGAGCCCGCCGAAGTTCACCTTCGGCTCCCACCTGCTGGAGAACATCCGGCACGTGCTGAACACCATCGATTTCTTCGGGTCGATGCTCAACACGGTGATGGTCGCGACCGTCACCACCGTCCTGGTGCTGTTCATCGACTCCCTGGCGGCCTTCACCTTCGCCAAGTTCGACTTCCCCGGGCGCAAGATCCTCTTCGGCACCCTGCTGTTGTTCATGATGCTGCCGCTCCAGCTGGCGATCCTGCCGCAGTTCATCCTGATGTCGAAGATCGGCTGGGTGGGCATGCTCAAGGCGCTGGCCCTGCCCTCCCTCGCCAACGCCTTCGGCATCTTCTGGCTGCACCAGTACATCCAGAACGGCGTCCCCGACGAACTCCTCGACGCCGCCCGCATCGACGGCGCCGGGTTCTTCCGCCAGTACTGGAACATCGCGCTGCCGATGATCAGGCCCGCGCTGTCGTTCCTCGCCATCTACGTGTTCGTCAACTGCTGGAACGACTACATCTGGCCGCTCGTCGTGCTCGCCGACCCGGCCCACGTGACCCTCCAGGTGGAGCTGGCCCAGCTCAACGTCGGCCACACCACCGACTACAGCATGGTCATGGCCGGTGTGCTGATGGCGGCGCTGCCGCTGGTCATCGTGTTCAGCATCTTCGCCCGCGGGTTCATCGCGGGCGCCACCGAGGGCGCGGTCCAGGGCAGCTGACCGGGCGCCGCGAGAGAGAAGGGGGTGGGCGGTGAGCCACAACGTCGGCACCGTGCTCATGGTCGTGAAGGGCCGCCGGCGGCGCGCCCGCGCAACCGGTGCGCCACCCCACGGCAAGCCGGCCCACGCCCCGAACAGGCCGCCCGCCAGAACACCCCGCACCGCGTCCCGACGGACCGGCCCGCTGCCGGGAGAAAGGGGTGCGCGGTGAGCTATGACATCGGCAAGGTGCTCGTGGTGGGGATGGACGGGCTGCGGTACGACCTGCTCACCCGCTCCCCGGCCGTGGCGCCCGTGCTGCACGGCCTGATGGCGGCGGGCGCCCACGGCACCAGCCTGCTGCCCTACGGCGAGGCGGACGGCCAGGCCCCGGACGGGCCGTCCACGAGCATGGCCTACACCGACTCCGGGCCCGGCTGGTCGAGCGTGCTGACCGGGGTGTGGCCCGACCGGCACGGGGTGCGCGGCAACGACTTCGCCGGTGCCGACTACGCCCGTTACCCCGACTTCCTGAGCCGGGCCGGCACCGCCCGGCGCCGGCTGCGCACCGCGGCCGTGGTGTCCTGGCCGGAGCTGATCAGGCGCGGCACGCTCGGGCCCGCCATCGGCCGCCGGGTGCGCTACGACGGTGAGACGGACGGCTACGGCACCGCGGACCGCCTCGTCGCCCGCACCGCCGAGCGCTGGCTCAGCCAGGACGACCCGGACGCCGTGTTCGTCTACTTCGGCGCCACCGACGAGGCCGCCCACGCCATGGGCCCGCACAGCGCCGCCTACGACCGGGCCCTGCTCACCCAGGACACCCACCTCGGATGGCTGCTGACGGCCATCGACACCCGGCGACTGGACCCCGCCCGCGCGCGGGAGCGCTGGACCGTGCTGGTCACCACCGACCACGGGCACCTCGACACCGGCGGCCACGGCGGCGACACCCGCGCCGAGCGGGAGGTGTTCGTCGTCCTGGCCGAGCCCGGCACGGCCGGCGGCACCCGGCTCGACACCCCCCGTCTCATCGACATCGCCCCCACCGTCCTGGACCGGCTCGGCGTCCGCGTCGACCCGGCCTGGGGCCTTCAGGGCCGGGTCCTGCACGGCCACGGACGGTCCTGCCACACCCCGGCGCCACCCACCTCGCCACCGACTTCGGAACGGTCATGACCGACGCACCCCGCGCAGCCCACCCCACCGACCCGCTCATCGCCCTGCGCCCCTGGGAGGCACCCGAGGTGACCTCCTGGGGGCGGCTGCCCATGAACGCCGTCGACCGGCGCTCCGGAGCACTCCCCCTGGACGGCGACTGGCGCTTCCAGTTGCTGCCCACTCCGGACGCGCCGGTCGGCGGTGCCTGGTCCTCGGCGTACGTGCCCGGCGTCTGGACCATGCAGGGCACGGACGACCTGCCGCAGTACCTCAACGTGCGCATGCCGTTCCCCGAGTTCCCGCCGCACTCCCCCGCCGCCAACCCGACGGGGGTGTACGAGCGCGAGGTGGACGTGCCCGCCGAGTGGGCCGGACGCCGGATCGTGCTCCAGGTCGGGGCCGCCGAGAGCGTGCTGCTCGTGCAGGTGGACGGACGGCCCGTCGGGATCTCCAAGGACTCCCACCTCGCGGCCGAGTTCGATCTGACGGGACTGGTGAGCCCCGGCGCGCGGAGCGTCGTACGGCTGACGGTGGTCAAGTGGTCGGACGCCTCGCACCTCGAGGACCAGGACCAGTGGTGGCACGGCGGGATCACACGGTCGGTGCTGCTGTACGCGACGGATCCGCTGCATCTGGCCGACGTGACCGTGCGGGCCTGCTTCGACGGCTCGCTGCGGGTCGACTGCCGGGTGCGGGACGCGGGCGGGGCGCTGCCCGGGGGGTGGTACGTCAGCGGGGAACTGGACGGCCGGCTGCTCGCGCAGGACGCGGAGTTCGACCGGTTCAACCAGGAGGACGAGCGGGTCTCCGACTTCCTCGGCGAGGCGCGGATCCGGACCGTCGTCGAGGACGTCCGGACCTGGAACGCCGAGACGCCCGAGCTGTACGACCTCACCGTCCGGCTGCACCGGGCGGACGGCACGGTCGCCGACACCTCCCGGCACCGGATCGGCTTCCGGGACGTCGAGATCGCCGGCCGGGACCTCCTGGTCAACGGGGAGCGGGTGTTCATCCGGGGCGTGAACCGGCACGACTTCCACCCGCTGACCGGGCGGACGGTGTCGTACGACGACCTGCGCGCGGACCTGGTCACGCTCAAGCGCTTCGGGTTCAACGCGATCCGCACCAGCCACTACCCCAACGACCCCTCCCTCTACGACCTCGCCGACGAGCTGGGCTTCTACGTCGTCGACGAGGCGGACATCGAGTCGCACGACCACGCCCATGAGATCGCCGACGACCCGCGCTACCTGAACGCCTTCGTGGACCGGGTCTCGCGGATGGTGCTGCGGGACAAGAACCACCCCTCGATCATCGTGTGGTCGCTGGGCAACGAGTCCGACTACGGCGCGAACCACGACGCGGCCGCGGGCTGGCTGCGGCGGCACGACCCGACCCGGCCGGTCCAGTACGAGGGGGCCGCCAAGCTGGACTGGGCGGCGGCAGGCGACGCCACCGACATCGCCTGCCCCATGTATGCGCCGCTGGAGGAGTGCGTGGCGCACGCGCTGTCCGGACGGCAGACCAAGCCGCTGATCTGGTGCGAGTACTCCCACGCCATGGGCAACAGCAACGGCACCCTGGCGGACCATTGGGCGGCCATCGAGTCAACGCCAGGTCTTCAGGGCGGGTTCATCTGGGAGTTCTGGGACCACGGCATTCTCCAGCGTGTGAACGACGGCAGACCGGTCGGGCGTGGGGGCGCCGGGCTCTATGACAACGGTGTCGCCGCGCCCGGACACCGGTGGGCGTACGGCGGCGACTTCGGCGAGGCCGACCACGACGGCGCCTTCATCGCGGACGGCGTGGTCTTCCCCGACCGCACGCCGAAGCCCGCGATGTACGAGCACCGGGAGATCTCCGCGCCGGTGCGCATCGAGTGCTTCCGGCACGAGGGCATCGTGCTCGGCAACCACCAGCACTTCCGGGGCCTCGCCTGGCTGGCCGGGGAGTGGGAGCTGTCGCTGGCCGACGGCCGCACGCTCACCGCGCCCGTCGAACTGCCCGATCTGCGGCCCGGCGAGACGGCGGCGGTGCCGCTGCCGTTCCGGCTGCCCGAGGACGGCGGCGAGGCCTGGCTGACGCTGCGGGTGACGACCGCCGGGGACGAGCCCTGGGCGCCGCGCGGGACGGTGGTGTGCGTGCCGCAGGTGCGGTTGCGGAGGGCTTCGCCGCAGCCTCCATCACAGCCGCAGCGTCAGTCGCAGCCGCTGCCCTCGTCGGCGGTGCGGAATCGTTTTGTCGAGGTCGACGAGGAGGGCCTCCTGGTCCACCCGCTGCTCACCGCCGCCCCCACGCTCTCCCTGTGGCGGGCGCCCACCGACAACGACGAGCTCGGCGGCATGGCCCCGCGCTGGCGCGGCTGGGGCCTGGACGCGCTGGTGCGCAAGGTCACCGACGTGCGCCGGGCCGAGGGCCGGGTCAGCGTGCACGCCGAGTACGCCTGCGCGGCGGGTGTGGTGCGTCATGTGCAGGTCCTCACCGCGGTCGAGGGCGGCATCCACGTCGAGGAGTCGGCCGAGCTGCCGGAGGAGCTCGACGACGTGGCACGGGTCGGATCCGTGTTCGAGACCGTCGCCGGGCTCGACCTGATGGAGTGGTTCGGACAGGGCCCCTGGGAGTCGTATCCGGACCGGGCCTTCGGGGCACCGGTCGGCCATCACTCCGTGCCCGTGGACGAGTTGTTCACCCCCTATCTGCGTCCGCAGGAGAGCGGCGGCCGTCATGGCGTACGGCACTTCACGCTCTCGGCACCGGACGCCACCGGCCTGACGGTCGTCCTGGACGAACCGCGCCAGGTCGGTGTGAGCCGGTACCGCGCCGCGGACCTCACCGCGGTGGCGCACCACGACGAACTCGTCCCGAGGGCGGGCTGCGTGGTGCACCTCGACGCCGCCCACCGGGGTCTGGGCACCGCCTCCTGCGGGCCCGACACCACGGCCTCCTGTCTCATCACGCCGGGCGTCCACCGCTGGAGCTGGACCCTGCGCGCGCTCTGAACCACCCCTCACCGCCTTACACGTCCCTCTTGGAGCACACGTGTGTACTTCGCATGAGCACGACCACGGTCAGGAGGCCGCGCAGGCCGGTGCCGGCCGGCGCGGTTTCCTGCGGGCCACGGCGCTGCTGGGCGCCGCGGCCACGGCCGGGGTCACCCTGCCCTCCGTCGCGGAGGCGGCGCCTTCCGGGCGGCGTCCCGACCCCGAGAGCCGGCGCTTCACCCTCGCCGTCATGCCCGACACGCAGTACCTCTTCGACGGCCCGAGCATCGACAAGGCGCCCGTCGAGGCCTCGCTGCGCTATCTGCTGGAGCACGGGAAGGACGAGAACATCGTCTTCCTGTCCCACCTCGGCGACCTCACCCAGAACGGCGCGACGGCCGAATTCGCCGCGATCGGCGAGGCGTTCGAGCTGCTGGACCGGCGGGGCGTGGGCTACAGCGTCCTCGCGGGCAACCACGACGTGAAATCGTCGACCACCGACCAGCGCGGCTCCACCCCGTACCTGGACACCTTCGGGCCCTCCCGGTTCAAGGGGCGGGGGACCTTCGGGGGAGCCTCCGACGACGGCTACAACACCTACCACCTCTTCCGGGCCGGGGGCCGGGAGTGGCTGGTGCTGGCGCTGGACTGGCGGCTGTCGGACCAGGGGTACGCCTGGGCGAAGGGTGTCCTGGCCGCGCACCCGAAGACCCCGGTGATCATCACCACGCACGAACTCGTCGTCGAGGACGACCAGTTGTCGGCCTACGGCCAGCAGCTGTGGGACCGGCTGGTCAAGGACCACGACCAGATCTTCCTCACCCTCAACGGCCACTACTGGCCGGCGGGCCGGGCGATCCGGAAGAACACCGCGGGCAATGACGTCCATCTGCACCTGACGAACTACCAGAACCGGTACTTCGGCGGGGCGGCCATGATCCGCCTGTACCGCTTCGACCTCGACCGGGGCGTGATCGACGTGGAGACGGTCTCCCCGTGGATCCTCGGTCGGGCCGCCAAGGGCCTCAACGAGCTGGAGCGGCAGGAGATCGAACTCAGCGGAGACGCCGACCGGTTCACGGTCGAGATCGACTTCGCGGAGCGCTTCGCGGGCTTCGACCCGGTGCCCGCGCGTGCGGCCCGGCCGGCGTCGGCGATGCTCATCCCGGGTACGGCCGCGTACTGGCGCTTCGACTCGGCCGTCTCCGGCACGGTCCGCGACCTCTCCGGCAAGGGCAACGACCTCACCGTGGTCCCGGTCGGCGGCGGCTCGCTCGGCTGGTCCGCGGACCACCACCCCGACCAGCCCGGCCACGGCAGCCTGGAGTTCCAGGGCTGGAAGTCGCCGCTGAAGGGTGCCTACCTCCAGACGGTCGACCAGGCGCCGCTCAACTCCGCGCTGTTCAAGGACGGTTACACCATCGAGGTGTTCTACCGCATGCCCGCCGACTGGGACCCGGACCACAACGCCTGGGCGGGGCTGGTCAGTCGGCGGGGTACGGGCGGCGCCGCGGGCAGGACCGGCGACGACCCCGACGAGCCGCTCGCCACGCTGTCGCTGTCCAACGACCGCGAGCCGCAGTGGGCCATGCGCCCGCTGAACCAGGAGGGCATCGCCACCAACTGGGGCCAGGAGACACCGCTGGAGACCTGGTGGCACCTCGCCGTCGTCAACGACGGCAGACACACCACGCTGTACGTCCAGGGCTGCCCGGTCGTCCGCAACCCGAAGGCGCCCGCCGTCGGGATCACCTCGGCCGGCGAGCCGTGGCTGCTCGGCGGCTACACCTACGCCGACCGGATCGACCAGATCTTCTACGGCCGCCTCGGCGACGTCCGGATCGTGTCGCGGGCGCTGCCCGTCTCGTCCTTCATGACTCACTGACCCCTTCTCGAGGATCACCATGACCGAGCAGCAGCTCCCCTCCTGGGCGGACCCCTCCGTCTCTCCGGCCGACCTCGACGCCCAAGGTGTGTCGAGACGCGGACTCCTGCGCAGCGCCGGCCTGTTCGGCGCGGCCTTCGCGCTGGGGTCGGCGGCCACTCCCGCTTTCGCCGCCTCCGAGAAGCGTGGCTTCGGCGGCGACGATCCCCGTCTCGCCTACCTCGTCGGCGACCACCACGTGCACTCCGTCTACAGCCACGACGCGAAGTACACGTTCTCCCAGCAGGCACAGGCCGCCGCCAAGTACGGCCTGGACTGGATGGTGTTCAACGAGCACTCCAACTTCGGGCACGCCCACTACGGCGCGAAACTGGAGCACGCGGAGATCGTCAAGGCCCGCGCCGAGAACCCGCGCCAGCTGATCTTCCAGGGTCTGGAGTGGTACATCCCGGCCGCCGAGCACTGCACGGTGTTCGCCGCGCCCGGCCCGCACGAGACCGACCTGCTCACGCAGTTCGAGCTCGCCTACGACGGCAAGCTGCTCGGCTACACCGAGGGCTCGGCGGGCGCGACCGACACCGCCCGCAACGAGGCGCATGCGATCAAGGCGATCAAGTGGCTGGCGGAGCAGCGCCGTTCGGGCTACGTGGACGACGTGCTCGTGCTCGCCAACCACCCGCTGCGGCTCGGCATCGACTCCCCGCACGAGATGCGGGGCTGGCGGGACGCGGCTCCCGAGATCATGATCGGCATGGAGGGCGCGCCCGGCGCCCAGGGTGCGGCGCTCCCCGGCTGGCGCGGCGCCACCTCCATCCGCGGCGAGTACGAGAACAAGCCCTCGGCGCAGTCGTGGTCGGGCTATCCGGCGGACGCCTATCTGACGTACGGCGGCTTCGACTGGGCGACGGCGACCGTCGGCGGGCTGTGGGACTCGATGCTGGCCGAAGGCAGCCTGTTCTCGATCACCACGAACTCCGACAACCACCGCACGGTCTTCGACACCTGGAAGAACGGCGACTGGCCGGCCGGGCAGAACTTCGACACCACCGGCAAGCTGCCCGACCCGGTGAACACCGACACCCCGCAGCCCGGCAGCGACTTCTGGCCGGGCCAGTTCAGCCGCACCCACGTCGGCGTGACCCGCTACGGCTACCGCTCGGTGATGGCGGGCCTGCGCACCGGCCGGGTCTGGGTGGACCACGGGCATCTGCTCGACGGCCTCGACGTGCGGGTCAAGCGGGACTGCGACGCGGGGCGCGGGGTCACGCTGGGCGGCCGGCTGCGGGTCCGCAGGGGCGAGAAGATCACGCTGTACGTGACGGTCACCTCCGCCTCCCGCCCCAACCCCCAGGGAATCCTGCCCGAGTTGGCGCACGTGGACGTGATCCGGGGCGCGGTGCGCGGTCCGGTGAGCGACCGGGACAGCTGGCGGGCGCCGGACACCAGGGTCGTCCACACCAAGGACGTGTCGGGCCGCAAGGGGACGTACACCCTGCGCGTCCCGCTGACCGCCGGGGACGAGTCCTTCTACGTCCGCCTGCGCGGCAGCGACGGCAAGCGGCACGGCACCGGCTACCTCGGCGCGGCGATCGACCCGCACGGCCCGATCCCCCACGCGCCCGGCGACGGCGACCCGTGGGCGGACACGTGGTTCTACTCGAACCCGGTCTTCGTCGACGTCACCGGCTGAGGCGAGCGCCCCGACAGGGGCGCGGGGCTGTGTTGATGTGCGGCTCCGCCGCGTGGGCGCGACCAGCCACGACGGCCCCGCGGTTCCCCACGGCCCCCCGGGGGGACTAGGCGTAAAACCGGGAAAGACTCTGAAGCACCGCCGCCGGCTTCGCGCCGCCCTCGATCTCGATCGCCCCGTCGACGGTGATCTGCACGCCCCCCGGCACGTCCTCGACCTCGGTCAGCTTGGCGACCAGGCGGATACGCGAGCCCACCTTCACCGGCGAGGGGAAACGCACCTTGTTCAGGCCGTAGTTGACCTTGGTGGTCACGCCCTGGACGTCCAGCAGCTCGGTGAACAGGGGGATGAACAGCGAGAGGGTCAGATAACCGTGGGCGATGGGGGCGCCGAACGGCCCGTCCTTGGCGCGCTCGGGGTCCACATGGATCCACTGGTGGTCACCGGTCGCGTCGGCGAAGGTGTCGATGCGCTCCTGCGTGACCTCGATCCACTCGCTGGTGCCGAGGTCGCTGCCCGCGAGCTTCTTCAGTTCGTCGAGGCCGTTCACGGTGAGGCTCATGGGGTTCCCTAACTGTTGCCGTAGCGCTTGCGCACCCGGGACTTGAGGAGTTTTCCGGAGGCGGTGCGCGGGAGTTCGTCCGCGACCACCACCGACTTGGGGATCTTGTACTTGGCGAGTCGGCCGGCCAGGGAGGCCAGGACCTCGTCGGGGTCGGGCAGGGCGCCCTCGCGCGGGACGACCACCGCCCGCGGCACCTCGCCCCACTTCTCGTCCGGGACGCCGATCACGGCGCACTCGGCGATGTCCGGGTGGGCGAGGAGCAGGTCCTCGATCTCGGCGGGGTAGATGTTCTCGCCCCCAGAGATGATCATGTCCTTGATGCGGTCGACGATGAAGACGTACCCGTCCTCGTCGACGCGGGCCGCGTCCCCGCTGCGGAACCAGCCGTCCGCGAAGGAGGCGGCCGTCTCCTCGGGCAGTCCCCAGTAGCCGGGCATGACGTGCGGGCCGCGGAGCACGACCTCACCCGTCTCGTCGGCGTCGACGGGCGCGAGGTCCGGCCGTACCACCCGGACATCGCTGAAGAAGTGCGGCACACCCGCCGAACCCGCCTTGCTGATGGCGTGCTCGGCGTCCAGGAACAGGGTGCCGGGCGACGCCTCCGTCATGCCGTAGCCCTGGAGGAAGGTGAGCCCGCGCTCCTGGTAGGCGGCGATGAGCGGGGTGGAGACCGGGGAGCCGCCGCAGGTCAGGATGCGCAGCGAGGACAGGTCCGCGTCCGCCCAGCGCGGATGCCGCGCCACCTGCTCGAACATCGTCGGCACCCCGAACATGAAGGTGATCCGGTGCTGTTCGATCAGATCGAAGGTGGCGTTCGGGTCGAATGCCTCGACCAGGACGCAGGTGCCGCCCTTGAGGAGCACGGGCAGGGTCAGCATGTTGAGGCCCGCCGTGTGGAACAACGGCGCGGAGACCAGGGCGCGTTCGTCGGCGATCAGGTCGGTGTCGACGAGGACGTTGATCGCGTTCCAGGTGAGGTTGCCGTGGGTGAGCATGGCGCCCTTGGGGCGGCCGGTGGTCCCCGAGGTGTACATGATGATGCAGGTGTCGTCGGGCGCGACCGGCTCGTCGATCGGCTCGGCCGCCGCCTCGGCGAGCAACTGCTCGTATTCGGCGCCCACTTCGACGTACGTACGGACGTCGGTGCTGCCCGGCAGTCCGGCGACCAGCCCCGCGTGCGAGGGGCCGTAGACCAGCGCCCTGGCCCCGGAGTCGGAGAGCTGGTAGCCGATCTCCGGCCCGGCGAGGCGGGTGTTGAGCGGGACGAAGACCGCGCCGAGGACTCCGGCCGCGAACAGCGTCTCCAGGTAGGAGGGGTGGTTGGGGCCCAGGTAGGCGACCCGGTCGCCGCGCCGGATGCCCCGGGCGCGCAGGGCGTGCGCGAGGCGGGTGACACGGGTGTGCAGCTCGGCGTAGGAGAGTGTCGTCGCGCCGTGGATCAGGGCGGTGCGGTGCGGGGTCTTGCGGGCCCGGCGTGCGGGCCACGAACCCAGTCCCTCGTTGCGCATCTACGGCCCCTTATGGCTTGGTCAGCCCGAGCAGGCGGGCGGCGTTCTCCTTGAGGATCCTCGGCTTCACCTCGTCCTTGATCGACAGCTTCTCGAAGTCGGCGAGCCAGCGGTCGGGGGTGAGGACGGGGAAGTCGGAGCCGAAGAGGACCTTGTCCTTGAGCAGCGTGTTCGCGTACTGCACGAGCTGCGGCGGGAAGTACTTCGGCGACCAGCCGGACAGGTCGATGTGCACGCCCGGCTTGTGGGTGGCGACGGCGAGGGCCTCGTCCTGCCAGGGGAAGGACGGGTGCGCCAGAATGATCTTCAGGTGCGGGAAGTCCGCGGCCACGTCGTCCACGTGCAGCGGGTTGGAGTACTTGAGGCGGATGCCGCCGCCGCCCGGGACCCCGGCGCCGATGCCTGTCTGGCCGGTGTGGAAGAGGGCGATGGTGCCCGTCTCCTCGATCACCTCGTAGAGGTCGTACGCCACCGAGCGGTCGTTGGGGAAGAAGCCCTGGATGCTGGGGTGGAACTTGAAGCCCTTGACCCCGTACTCCTCGACCAGGCGGCGGGCCTGCTTGACGCCCGCCTTGCCGCGGAAGGGGTCGATGGAGGCGAAGGGGATGAGGACGTCGGCGTTGGCGGCGGCCGCCTCGGCGACCTCCTCGTTGGGGACGGGGGCCGTACCGGTCGCGGACTCGGCGTCCACCGTGAAGATCACGGCGGCCATCCTCCGCTCGCGGTAGTAGGCGGCGGTCTCCTCCAGGGTCGGCTTCCGCTTGCCCTCGACCTTGAAGTAGGCGGAGGAGGCGTCGTGGAGGTCGTCGTCCAGGGAGGAGTGGCCCTTGGAGGACACCTCCGCGTGGGTGTGGACGTCGATGGCGACCAGGTCCTCGATGTTCATCAGGCCTCCGGGAACTTCGGCGCCGGGACGCCGACCGTCTGGAGCTCGGCGCCGACCGACGTGGGGAAGGCGTCGGCCAGCGTGTCGGGGGTCCAGCCGCCGTCGGCGTACGCCGTCCTGATCTCCTGCGGATGGGACCAGAGTGCCACCTTGTCGCCGCCGATGCCGATGGCCTGTCCGGTGACGCCCCGGGCGGCCTCGGAGGCGAGGAAGGGGACGAGGGCCGCGCAGTCCTCGGGGGTGCCGAAGCCCTCGCCCTTGCGGAGGAAGTCCGGCAGCGGCTCACCGTTCCTCATGGCCTCGATGTACGGGGCGAAGGCGGGGATGGTCTCGGTCATCGCGGTGGCCGCGACCGGCACGATCGCGTTGACGGTGATGTTCGCCCGGCCCAGCTCCATGGACCAGGTGCGGGCGAAGGCGGCGATGCCGGCCTTGGCGGCGGCGTAGTTGGTCTGGCCGAAGTTGCCGCGCTGGCCGGCCGGGGAGCCGACCAGGATCAGGGTGCCGCCCTCGCCCTGCTCGCGCATCCGCACGGCGGCGGCGCGGGCGCAGGTGAAGGTGCCCTTGAGGTGGGTGGTGATCACCGCGTCGAAGTCGTCGTCGGTCATCTTCCACAGCACCTTGTCGCGCAGGATGCCGGCGTTGGTGACCAGGATGTCGAGCCGCCCGAACTCCGCCACGGCCCGGTTCACGAGCCGCTCGGCGGCCTCGGTGGTGCCGACCGGGACGACCTCGGCGACGGCGGTGCCGCCGGCCTCGGCGATGGACTTCACGGCCTGCTCGGCGACCGCCTCGTCGACGTCGTTGACGACCACGCGGGCGCCGTGGGCGGCGAGGGCGTGGGCGTAGGCGAGGCCGAGGCCCCGACCACTGCCGGTGACGACGGCGACCTTGCCGGTGAGATCGATGCTGGGCACGAGCGGGTCCCTTCCCGAGGGGTACGACTGCGGGATCGAAGTTAAGAGCAATAATTGGTGACGTCAATAGTTGTTGGAGACCTCCGGGTGAGTCATGCTGGAATCTGCAGTGCCGTACCGACCCAGGGAGCCCGCCATCACAAGCCAGCACGTGACCCCGAAGCCCATCGACTCGGAGGAGCCGTGGATGCGCGGGCTGCACGCGGACACCGGTTATCTGCTGTACCGCCTCGGCCTGCGCTCGGGTCAGCTGTTCAACACGTTCCTCCAGGAGTCGGGGCTGCGGCTGCGGCACTACGCGGTGCTGCGCTATCTCGCCGGCTCCGAGGGCGCCCTCCAGCGCGAGCTGAGCACCCGGCTCGGCTACGACCCGAGCGCGATCGTCGGCCTGGTCGACGACCTGGAGAAGCAGGGCCTGACCGAGCGCCGGCCCTCCCCCGACGACCGGCGCAGCAAGATCGTCGTGCTGACCGAGGACGGCCGCGCCTTCCTGCGCGGCACCGACGAGGCGGGCAGACGGGTCACCAACGACCTGCTCGCCCCGCTCGATCCGGCCGAACGCGAGACCCTCCAGGCCCTTCTGCTGAGAGTCGCCGACCAGCCATGACCGTGCGTTCCGCGCCGGACCGGCTGCTGTCCGTGCTCGCCGCGTTCGACCACGACCACCCGGCCCTGTCCCTGACCGACATCAGCCGGCGGGCCGGACTGACCCTGACCACGACCCACCGCCTGGTGGGCGCGCTGACCGACTGGGGCGCGCTGGAGCGGGACGACGCCGGGGTCTACCACGTGGGGCTGCGGCTGTGGGAGGTCGCCGCGCTGGCCCCGCGCGGGGTGGCGCTGCGGCAACTGGCGCTGCCGTACCTGGAGGACCTGTACGAGGCCACCCACGAGAACGTGCAGCTGGCGGTGCGGGACGGCTCGGACGTCGTCTACATCGAGTGGATCGCGGGGCGTTCGTCGGTCGGCGTGCACATCCGGGTCGGGGCCCGCTGGCCGCTGCACGCCACCGGGGTCGGCCTGGTGCTGCTGGCGCACTGCGGGCCGCGGGAGCAGGAGGAGTACTGCGCCGGACCGCTCGCGGTCTTCACGCCGTACACGATCGCCGACCCGGCGGATCTGCGCCGGGTCCTGGCCGAGGTCCGGCACACGGGCGTGGCGGTGAGCAGCCGCCAGGTCACCGACGACGCCCTGTCGGTGGCCGCCCCGGTGTGCGGTCCGGACGGCACGGTGGTGGCGGCCGTGTCGGTGGTCGTGCCCCATGCCGACGCCCAGGTGCCGGTGCTGGTGCCGGCGGTACGGCTGGCGGCGCTCGGGATCTCGCGGGCACTGGGCTGGCAGCCCGCGGTCACACCCCGTTCGGGCACCGGATATCCCTCGCACCGGTGAGGCCCCGGCCGCGCCGGCCTCGTGATACTGGAACGGCCCCGGCCCCGAGGAGCCGCTCATGTCCGCCGTCCGGTCCTGGTTCGCTCCCGTCGTGACCCGCCTGAGGACGACGAACCCGTACGTCGTCGACAGCGCGCTCGCCGTACTGGTGCTGTTCGCCGCGTCGTTGCAGTGGATGTTCCCGGACGAGGGGGACGACCCGCTCACCCTGACGGGCTGGCTGCTGGGAGCCTGCACGGCCGCCCCCCTGGTCTGGCGGCGCCGCTTCCCCTACGCGGCCGCCCTCACGGTCTCGGCGGCGACCACGGCGATGGCCTACTACCACGCGCCCCCGCCCGACGTGCTCTACGGCGGTCTCGTCGTCCTCTACACCATGGCCGCCCAGGGCCTGCCCTGGCAGCGCCGCACCATGCTGGTGAGCTGGCTGCTCGGGGCCGTGCTGACCATGCAGCACAAGGAGCACTCCCAGCCCTTCGAGTACGCCTTCCATCTGACCGGCATGATCTGCGCCTACGGCCTCGGTGTCCTCGCCCGCGTCCAGCGCGCGTACACCGCGGCCGTCGAGGACCGGGCCGCCCGGCTGGAGCGGGAGCGGGCCGCGGAGACCGCGCGGGCCATCGCCCAGGAACGGGCCCGGATCGCCCGGGACATGCACGACATCCTCGCGCACGCGGTGAGCCTGATGGTCGTCCAGGCGGAGGCCGGTCCGGTCGTGGTGCGCAGCGATCCGGCCCGCGCCGAGGCGGCGTTCGAGGCGATCGCGACCAGCGGACGGGACGCGATGGCCCAACTGCGGCGGATTCTGGGGGTGTTGAAGGAGGAGGAGCGCCGGGGCGGCGCCGCCCGGCTGCCGCAGCCCGACCTCTCCGCGCTCCCGTCCCTGGTCCGCCAGGTCGGCGAATCGACCGGGCTGCGGGTCGACCTGAGCATCCGCGGCCGACCGCGCCCGCTCCCCCCGGACACCGAGGTCGCCGCCTATCGCGCGGTGCAGGAGGCCCTGACCAACACCGTGAAGCACGCGTACGCTTCCTGCGCACAGGTGGAACTCGACTGGACGGAGGACGAGTTGACGCTCACGGTGACCGACGACGGCACCGGGCCCACACGGACGGACGGCGGGCACGGGCTGATCGGCCTCAGGGAGCGGGCGGCCGCCTGCGGGGGCAGCGCCGAGACCGGGCCGGGTCCGCAAGGGGGCTTCCGGGTGGTCGTACGGCTGCCCGCCGGCGCCGACCGGGAGGCGGCCCTCGGGTGAGCATCCGGGTGGTCGTCGCCGACGACCAGGAACTGGTCCGCAGCGGCTTCAGCATGATCCTGGAGGCGCAGCCGGACATCGAGGTGGTCGCCGAGGCCGGGGACGGCGCTCAAGCGGTCGCCGCGGTCCGACGGCACACGCCGGACGTGCTGCTGCTCGACATCCGGATGCCCGTCATGGACGGTCTGGAGGCGGCCCGGCGGGTGTGCGCGCAGTCCAGCTGCAAGGTGGTCATGCTGACCACGTTCGACCTCGACGAGTACGTGTACGACGCGCTGTACGCGGGCGCGAGCGGTTTCCTGCTGAAGGACGTGCGCCGGGACGACCTCGTGCACGCGGTACGTGTGGTGGCGGACGGCGACTCCCTGCTCGCCCCGACGATCACCCGCCGCCTGGTGGCGGACATCGTGCGGCGCCGCCGGGAGGAAGCGGCCACGGGCACCACCCCGGACCGTCTGGACGTCCTGACGGCCCGGGAGGTGGAAACCCTGCGGATGCTGGCGCGGGGCCTGTCCAACGCCGAGATCGCCACGACCCTGTTCGTGAGCGAGCACACGGTGAAGACCCATGTCAGCAATGTGCTGAGCAAGTTGGGCCTCAGGGACAGGGTCCAGGCGGTGATCTGCGCGTACGAGACGGGCCTGGTGACGCCGGGTGCCGCCTAGTCCCCGAGTTCGGTGAAGAGCGTCAGCTGAAGTGAACCCGGCGCCTCCAACCGGGAGTTGAGCGAGTTCCACGGCGTGCGCGTCGGCTCGGCGACCACCCTCGCCCCGGCCTCCGCCAGCCTCGCCGTGGTCGCCGTCGAGTCGTCCACCTCGAACGCCACCCGGATGTGCCCGGCGACCCGCTTGCCCACCTCCACCTCGTCGATGAACGCGGCGTGGTTCGGATCGGTGATCTCCAGCGTCGCCCGCCCCGCCTCCAGGATGGTGACCCGGCCGCCGTCGGACGCGAACGCGGCACGTTCGGGCAGTCCGAGGACGTCCCGGTAGAAGCGCAACGCCTCGTCGTAGTCGTCCGCGGTGACGACGAGACGGAGTTCACGGACGGCGGGTGCTGCCTCGGACATACGGCCTCCTTGTAGATGTCTCCAAGGTCAACTCCTGGGCCGGTACCGAAGATTCCTCCCCCGCTGGAGTGAGACGGCACCCGGTCTCACCCGTACGACGGAGCCCCCGAAACCGCCCGCGACGGCGATCCGGTGGGCCCGCCCGCCGCAGCACGCTGAGGGTGCCATCGACCACCGCCAACCCGCCGGGAGGCCCCCGTGCTCTCCACACTCGCCCGGGCGGCGACCCGCCGCCCGCTGACCGTCATCGGACTCTGGGCGGCGTTCCTGCTGCTCGGCTTCGGCCTCGGGACGGGCGTCTTCGCCGACCTCTCCGACGACGTGCCCGACGTCCCCGGCACCGAGTCCGACCTGGCCGACGACCACCTCTCCGGCATCGATCCGACCGGCGAGTCCGTCACCGCGGTCGTCGCGGGCGAGGCCGTCTCCGACGCGGCCCTGCGCGCCCAGGTCGAGCGGACGGTCGCCGAGGTCCGCGGGATCGCCGGGGTGGCCGACGTACCCGACCCGTACACCACCCCCGGGCTCACCGCCCGCGACGGACAGGCCCTCGTCATCCCGGTCACTTTCGAGGGCGGTCTCAGCGACGAGGCCGAGGAGGAGGCCACGGACCGGGCCGTCGCCACCATCAAGCGGATCGACGCACCCGACGTCCATGTCAGCGGCGGCGAACTCCTCGGCAGGCAGCTCGGCGAGCGGGCCCAACAGGACGTGAAGAACGCCGAGTTGATCTCCCTGCCGGTCGTCCTCGCCCTGCTGCTCGTCGTGTTCGGCGGACTGCGCGCCGCCGCGCTGCCGCTGGTGATCGCGGTGAGCGGGATCGCGGGCGCGTTCCTCGGCCTGTTCGTCTTCAGCCAGGTCACCGACATCTCGGTGTACGCGATCCAGGTCACCACCATGCTGGGTCTCGGACTCGCCGTCGACTACGCCCTGTTGACCCTGGTCCGCTTCCGCGAGGAACGCCGGCACACCGACGACGTGGTGGAGGCCGTGCACCGTACGGTCGCCGCGGCCGGCCGGACCGTCCTGTTCTCCGGGCTCACCGTGGCCGTCAGCCTGACCGGACTGCTGGTCTTCCCGAGCGTGTTCCTGCGCAGCATGGGCCTCGCCGTCGCCGCGGTCGTGGTGGTCGACATGCTGGCCGCGGTCACCCTGCTGCCCGCCCTGCTCACCAGGTTCGGCGGGCGGATCCGGCCCTCGAAGGCACGCTCCGAGGACGAGGAGGGCCGGGTCTTCGCCCGCCTCGCCCGCTTCGCGCAGCGCCGCCGGATCGCCGTCCTGGTCACCGTGGTCCCGGCGCTGCTGCTCCTGGCCCTGCCCGTGACCGGCCTGCGCATCGCCATCGGCGACGCCCAGCAGCTGCCGGCCGACACCGAGGCACGCCGGCTGTACGACACCGTCGACGCGCACTTCCCCCAGGGCACCGGGGTCTCCCCCGTGGTGGTCGTCCTCAAGCCCGGCACCGACCCCGCGACCGCCGACCGCGTCCGCGCCCTGACCCCGCACGCCGAGTCCCGCGACCTGCCGGGCGGCACCACCGTCGTGGAGCTCCAGCCGCCCGGCAGTGTGGACGGCGAGGCGGCCACCGACCTGGTCGAACGGGTACGGGAGGTGCGTGGCGAGGAGCCCGTCGAGGTCACCGGGGTCGCGGCCCGGCTGGTCGACTTCCGCGCGATGCTCGCCGAGCGGGCGCCCTGGGCGGCCCTGACCGTCCTGGCCGGCATCTTCGTCCTGCTCTTCGCCTTCACCGGCTCGGTGCTGATCCCGCTGCGCACCATCGCGACCACGCTGCTCAGTCTGGGCGCCGCGCTCGGCGTGGTGGTGTGGGTCTTCCAGGACGGCCACGGGGCCGGGCTGCTCGGCGGCGAGGGGCTGGGCGCGCTGAGCCTGACCGCGCCTCCGCTGATCGTGTCGATCGCCTTCGGGCTGGCCATGGACTACGAGCTCTTCATCCTGGCCCGGATGCGGGAGGCCCGGCAGCACACCGGGGACGAGCAGGAGGCCGTCGTCACCGGGCTGCGCCGCTCCGGGCGGGTCGTCACCTGTGCCGCGCTGCTGCTCGCGGTGGTCTTCGGCGCCTTCATGACCGGCGGGTTCTCCCCCATCCTCCAGATCGGCCTCGGCCTGACCCTGGCCGTGCTGATCGACGCCACGGTCGTACGCATGCTGCTGGTCCCGGCGACGATGGCGCTGCTCGGCAGGCGGGCCTGGTGGGCACCGAAGCCGCTGCGCCGGGCGCACGAGCGGTTCGGGC